>NZ_JBHCJY010000017.1:0-4692 GCF_041804105.1 Neisseria sp. | reverse complement strand
TTCACGAACACGTCGCACAGCGCGGCGTAGGCTTTGCCCAGCTCCAAATCGTTTTTCTTTTCACCTTTGTTGATGCGCACGTTTTGCAGCATCACCACGTCGCCCGCGTTCAGCGCAGGTTTGTTTTCGCGCCAGTCGTTGAGCACTTTCACGTCTTTGCCGAGCAGACCGCCCAAATGCGCGGCCACGGGCGCAACGTCGTCTTCGGGATGGAACTCGCCTTCGGTCGGGCGGCCGAGGTGGGTCATCACAATCACCGCCGCGCCGTTGTCCAAGCAGTATCGGATGGACGCGAGCGAAGCGCGGATGCGGGTGTCGTCGCTGATTTTGCCGTCTTTGAAGGGAACGTTCATGTCGGCGCGGATGAGCACGGTTTTGCCGGATACGTTTTGTTCGGTGAGTTTCAAGAATGCCATAGCGGGTTTCCTTTATTGAAATGGATGGAAAAATCGGGGTTTATTATGCGGGAACGGGGCGCGGCGGTAAAGCCGCGGCAGCCGCAGTTGTTGATGAAGCGCAAAGGCCGTCTGAAACCGTCTTTTCAGACGGCCTTTAATCCCTGCAAGCCTTAGCAAAGTCTTCCTTTTGCGTTATTATCGCAACCGTTTGAAAAAGGCCGTCTGAAAACCGCCCGAACGGCCTGTTCCCAATGTCTGCAAAGGAAAAACATGAATACCAAAACCCTGTCTGCCGCACTGCTGCTTGCTTTCGCGGCGCACGCTGCGGCGCAAACCGAAGTGCGCTTGGCCGTTCACGGCTCGTTTTCGCTGCCCAAGGGCGCGTTTGCCGCTTTTGAAAAAGCCAACCATGCCAAAGTGTCGGTCATCAAGGTCGGCAGCGGCAACGAGATGCTCAACAAACTGGTGTTGAGCAAAGCGCGGCCGATTGCGGATGCGGTGTACGGCTTGGACAACACCAACATCGGCAAGGCGCGCCAAAGCGGTATTCTTGCGGCCAAACAGCCCGCGTCGGCACCGCTCAACGCGGCCATGCCCGCCATCCCTGCCGTCGATTACGGCTATGTCGTGCTCAACTACGACAAAAAATGGTTTGCACAGAAAAAACTGCCGCTGCCGCAGAGTCTGCAGGATTTGGCCAAACCCGCCTATAAAGACCTGCTGGTCGTGCCCAATCCTGCCACATCGTCGCCCGGCCTGGCTTTCCTGATGGCCAACATCGGCGGTTTGGGCGAAGAAAGCGCGTTCAAATGGTGGGCGGACATGCGCAAAAACGGCGTGAAAACGGCCAAAGGCTGGAGCGAAGCCTATTACACCGATTTCAGCCACAACGGCGGTTCCCGTCCACTGATTGTGGGCTATGCGGCCAGCCCCGCTGCTGAAGTGTTTTTCGGCAAAGGCAAATACAGCGTACCGCCCACCGGCAATCTGTTTCTGAAAGGCGGCGTGTTCAAGCAGGTGGAAGGCGCGGCGGTGTTGAACGGCGCGAAACAGGGCGCATTGGCGGCGAAGCTCGTGCAATACCTGCAAAGCCCCGCCGTGCAGAAATCCGTTCCCACCGAAATGTGGGTGTACCCCGCCGTGAAAGGCACGCCGCTGCCGAAAGTGTTCGAATTCGCGCAAACGCCCAAGCAGACCGATTCTCCGAGCCGCTCGGATTTGGACGCGAAACAGAAAGCGTGGGTGCAGCGTTGGACGAAAACGGTGTTGAGATAAACCGTTTTTAAGCCCAACGGCCTAAGCAGTCGATAGGCCGTCTGAAAATAATTGTGCACAATTGTTTTATTTAAAATATAATTGTATAAATAAAAATACTGAAACCTGCCGTGCAGTGGGCGGCACGGCTTGAATACGCCATCTGAAAACCTTTCAGACGGCCTGCACACGGCATTGAACAGGCAAATCCTTTCCCAATCCCTTAAATCAGGAGCAAAACATGAACCCTAAATTCAACCCGTTATTCCAACCTTATACCCTGAACAACGGTGTAGAAATCAAAAACCGTTTGGTCGTCGCCCCCATGACCCATCTTGCCTCAAACGACGACGGCACATTGGGCGGGCAGGAACGTACGTTTATTTCCAACCGTGCGGGCGATATGGGCATGTTCATTACGGCGGCAACGCTGGTGCACGAGAGCGGCAAAGCCTTTTACGGGCAGCCCGAAGCCGTTCGCGCCGAACAAATTCCCAGCCTGAAAGAAACGGCCGACATCATCAAATCCCAAGGCGCGAAAGCCGTTTTGCAGATTCATCACGGCGGCAAGCAGGCCATCGGCGAACTGCTCAACGGCCAAGACAAAATCACCGCCAGCGCAGACGAAGCCTCCGGCACGCGCGAAGCGACGGACGCAGAAGTGCGCTCGCTCATCGCCGCGTTCGGCAATGCCGCGGATTTGGCGATTCAGGCAGGCTTCGACGGCGTGGAAATCCACGGTGCGAATAACTATTTGATTCAACAGTTCTATTCCGGCCATTCCAACCGCCGCACCGACGAATGGGGCGGCTCGCGCGAAAAACGCATGCGATTTCCGTTGGCAGTCGTCGAAGCCGTATTGGCGGCGAAAGCCAAACACGGCAGAGACGATTTCATCGTAGGCTACCGTTTCTCGCCGGAAGAGCCGGAAGAAGCGGGCATCACCATGGAAGACACCTTTGCGCTGGTTGATGCATTAAAAACCCGGCCGCTGCAATACCTGCACATTTCATTGTGGGACTTCTACAAAAAAGCCCGCCGCGGCGCAGATACGGATACTTACCGCATCCAACTGATTCACGAGCGCATCGGCGGCAAACTTCCGCTCATCGGCGTGGGCAACCTGTACACCCCGAACAAAATTCTGGAAGCCTTCAACACCGGCTGGGCGGAATTTATCGCACTCGGCAAAACCGTTATGGTAAACCCCGATATTGCCACCCGCATCATCAACGGCGATGAAGACGGCATCCAACGCGCGGTAGATCCCGAACAAACCGACCGCTACGGCTTCCCCGATCGTTTGTGGAACTTCACCCTCGCCGGCACGGAAGCATGGCTGCCACCGCTCAAAGGGCAAGAACCGAACCTTCTCGACCTTTAAACAGATAAAGGCCGTCTGAAAAACAGGGTTGCCAGCCCCAATTTAGGCAATCCGAAACGAACTCTGCAAAGCCGAAAACAACCAAAGGCCGTCTGAAAAAGTTTTCAGACGGCCTTTTGTCTTCATCGCCAACCGATTTGAATGTGCGGCCCAATTAAATTACGGAATACCCCCGTCGTCTCTTTGCTATTCCCGCTCAGGCGGGAGTCCACATGCATTCCTTTTGAGTTGCAAGGTGTGTTCTCCCCTTCGTCATTCCCGCGCAGACGGGAATCCAGACGGTTGTATTTCGGTATTGGTGGAGGCATGGCGGTTTTCAAAAAGCACTTGTTTTTCAAAGGCCGTCTGAAATGATCGGTTGCCTGCCTTTCCTCTGGATTCTTGCCTGTGCGGAATGACAGTAAGGTTTTCAGACGGCTGTAGATTGGGATTTACACCGACCAACTGAAGCCGTCGGAAAATTGCATTGGCCATCTTGTCCGACTTACAACCCGCTCTGTACAAACCGAAACGAAATTCTGTGAAGCCGAAAACAATCAACGGCCGTCTGAAAAACAGTTTTCAGACGGCCTTCGTTTCCACCACGAAACTGCTTGAATGCTCCGCCAACTCATTACGGACACCGCCACCGCTCCCACCGTCATTCCCGCGCAGGCGGGAATCCAGATGCTTGCATTTTAGTATTTATAGGAAATAACGGCGGTTTGCCAAAAGCACCTATTTTCCAAGGCCGTCTGAAATGATCGCTTGCCTGCCGCGTTGGACTCCCACCTGCGTGGGAATGACGGGTAAGGCTTTCAGACGGCTTTCAGCAGGCAATTTGGGTAGGATGGGTGTAAACCCATCATCGTGAAATGCGGTGGAGATGGTGGGTTTACACCCACTCTACGCGGATTTTCAGACGACCTGAGACCTTTGTAAAACCAGAAAATATTCAAAAATTTCTAATCCGTCATTAGCTGCGCAAGTCCGCTACGCTTCCCCGCACAAGCGGGAATTCAGAATTTTAACCTGCTGTAATTTCTAAATATTTCCTAAACCGATAAGTCTGGATTCCCACCTGCGCGGGGGAAGCGTAGCGGACTTGCGCAGCTAATGGAGGGAAGGGGTTTTTTGGTTTAATTTGAGCTTTGCAAAAGTCTCGGCCTGTGATTATTTCCCGATGCAGAACCTCGAAAAAATCACGCCCAATAAATCGTCTGCCGTAAATTCGCCGGTGATTTCGCTGCACGCGGCCTGCGCCAGCCGCAGGTGTTCGGCCAAAAGCTCGATTTGGTGGTTGCCGCACAGCGCGGCGTTTTCCAATTCGGCTTCGGCTTCGTGCAGCGCGGCGAGGTGGCGGCGGCGGGCGAGAAACAGCCCTTCGCTCTCGCCCTGCCAGCCGATTTCGTTGAGCAGCGCCTGTTTGAGTAAATCCAAACCTTCTCCGGTTTTGGCCGAAAGTTTGATCAGCGTATCCGCGCCGCCGGCAAACTTGAGGCCGTCTGAAACCATTGCGGCGGTTTCGCCGGCCAAATCGATTTTGTTGCGGATTTCGATTTTTTTCAGCGACGGCGGCAGGCTGTCGAGAATTACCCGGGTTTTGGCGTTGATGCCCTCGGCCGGATCAATCAGAATCAGCGCCACATCGGCTTCGCGCACGGCCCTCTGGCTGCG
>NZ_JBHCJY010000016.1:0-5719 GCF_041804105.1 Neisseria sp. | reverse complement strand
GCCCGGCCACCAAGACTTTTCGGAAGACACCTACCGCGTACTTACCGCCGTGGACAGCGCGCTGATGGTCATCGACGCGGCCAAAGGCGTGGAGGCGCAGACCATCAAGCTGTTGAACGTCTGCCGCCTGCGCAACACGCCCATCGTGACGTTTATGAACAAATACGACCGCGAAGTGCGCAATTCGCTGGAATTGCTCGACGAAGTGGAAAGCATTCTGAAAATCCGTTGCGCGCCCGTTACCTGGCCGATCGGCATGGGCAAAAACTTCAAGGGCGTGTACCACATTCTGAACGACGAAGTGTATCTGTTCGACGCGGGCGGCGAGAAGCTGCCGCACGAATTCGAGATTGTCCAAGGCATAGCCAATCCGCGTTTGGACGAACTGTTTCCGCTGGAAATGGAAAACCTGCGCGCCGAAATCGAACTGGTGCAGGCCGCGTCGAACGAGTTTGATTTGGAAGAATTTTTGGCGGGCGAACTCACGCCCGTGTTCTTCGGTTCGGCGATTAACAATTTCGGCATTCAGGAAATTTTAAACTCGCTCATCGACTGGGCACCCGCGCCGAAAGGCCGCGACGCGACCGTGCGCGAAGTGATGCCGTCTGAAGAAAAATTCTCCGGTTTCGTGTTCAAAATCCAGGCCAATATGGATCCGAAACACCGCGACCGCATCGCTTTTCTACGCGTGTGTTCCGGCAAATTCGAGCGCGGCATGAAGATGAAACACCTGCGCATCAACCGCGACATCGCTGCCAGCAGCGTGGTGACCTTTATGTCGCACGACCGCGAATTGGTGGAAGAAGCCTACGCCGGCGACATCATCGGCATCCCCAACCACGGCAACATCCAAATCGGCGACAGTTTTTCCGAAGGCGAACAGCTGGCGTTTACCGGCATTCCGTTTTTCGCGCCGGAACTCTTCCGCAGCGTGCGCATCAAAAACCCGCTGAAAATCAAGCAGCTGCAAAAAGGCTTACAGCAGCTCGGCGAAGAAGGCGCGGTGCAGGTGTTCAAACCGCACTCGGGCGCGGATTTGATTTTGGGCGCGGTGGGCGTGTTGCAGTTTGAAGTGGTAACTTCGCGGCTGGCCGCCGAATACGGTGTGGAAGCGGTTTTCGACACCGCGTCCATCTGGTCGGCGCGCTGGGTGTCGTGCGACGACAAGAAAAAACTGGCCGAATTTGAAAAAGCCAACGCCGCCAACCTTTCCGTCGACGCAGGCGGCAACCTCGCCTACCTCGCCCCCAACCGCGTGAACCTGAACTTAACGCAGGAGCGCTGGCCGGACATCGTGTTCCACGAAACGCGCGAACATGCGGTCAACCTGAACGCCTGATGCTTGCTTTACAACAGCAGAGGCCGTCTGAAAAAACAGGCTTCGTTTTACGGCAAAGGCCGTCTGAATGATTTTCAGACGGCCTTTCCTTTATTTGGAAATGATTTCATTCATTTCCAAACAATCTACCCGTCATTCTGCAACCGTTCCCAATACACACTTAAGCTATTGTTTCCGATTATTTCCAGCTATACTTTCCAACGTCCTGCCCCATCAAAAATGCAGCGACAAAAGAATAATTTCCGTCATTATTTTATTCTAAATGATTACCTGATACATCAGAAAGGAAACGGCAATGAATAAGCAAACAGCAAATACAGCGGCTCCGGGCGACACGGATACCGCCACACCCCTGACATTGACAGGCGACGACGGCCGCAACACGCTCAAAGGCGGTGCGGGCAACGACACCCTGCGCGGTTTGGGCGGCAACGACGTTCTCGACGGCGGCACGGGCGGCGACATCATGTACGGCGGCAATTCCCACGACGTTTATTATGTCGACAACGCAGGCGACCGCGTCATCGAATCCGCGCGACAAGGTACGGATTCGGTGGTGGCAGGCGTTTCATTCTCCCTACCGAACAACGTCGAAAACCTGACCTTCTCGGGCAGCGCCAATCTCCGCGGCAGCGGTAATGCGCTCGACAACACCTTGCGCGGCAACCACGGCGACAATCTGTTCCGCGCGGGCGCAGGCAGCGACTCAGTGCACGGCTTGGGCGGCAAAGACATTCTCTTCGGCGGCGACGGTGCCGACAAACTGTACGGCGGCGCAGGCAACGACATCCTTTACGGCGGCACCGCCCGCCTGCCCGAACGGGACGACACCCTGCTCAGCGGCTGGCGTTGGAAAGACGAAAACGACGGCAACGACTTTCTCGACGGCGGCAGCGGCAACGATACGCTGATGGGCGGCAAAGGCGACGACACCTATTATTTCGCCCGCGGTTACGGCCGCGACACCATCATCGATTTCCGCATTCCCGGGGTAGAAACCCTCTCCGATCCGCAGGGCCTAAACACCGTGCGTTTCGGCGCAGGCATCCGTCCCGAAGATTTGACCATCAAAGCCGCCGTCAATGCCGACGGTTCGCTGGCGCAGACTTGGGAAATCGGCATCAAAGGCAGCACCGACAAGCTGTTTATCCACAACCAGACTGCCGTGGCCGCCGACCAGCATTTCGAACCCGCCGTCAGCCTGTTCGAATTCGACTCGGGCACGCTCCACTATTCCGAGCTGGCCCGTCGCGTCGGCGTTGAAGGCTACGCCAAAACCGTCAACATCACCGCAGACAGCGGCTACCGCTTCGACAGCGACACATTCGGCATCGGCAGCAGCAATACCACGCCGCTGAATCTGGTGAAGATAGAGAAAGTCAGCGGAGGCCGTCTGTTTTACGTCAACAGCGAAGGCGAAATGAGCGAATGGATCAAATCGGGTACGGTATCGGCGTATGATGCCGAAAACCTGATATTCATGCCCAACCGCAACGCCGCCGACCCGGGCATCACTTACAGCTATCTGCCCGACGGCAGCTTCAGCGACATCGAAACAGGCGTTTCCCACACCATCCGTTTCCAACCGCAAACCGGCCATACCGATGCCGACCGCATCCTGTTCGGCGACATCAACGGCAATTATCTCGCAGGCGGTACGGGCAGCGACCTGATAAACGGCCTGACCGGCAACGACCGTCTGCTGGGCAAAGGCGGCAACGACACCCTGTTCGGCAATCAGGGCAACGACACGCTTGACGGCGGCAGCGGCAGCAACCTGCTGTACGGCGGCGCGGGCGACGATGTTTACCTGTTCGGCAACGACGGCGGCCAAAACCGCATCATCGACGGCGAAGGCAGCAACAGCATACGCTTCGGCAAAGGCATCCGCCCCGAAGACCTCACGCTCAAAACCCTTGCCAACGGCAGCGGCACCGATTGGGAAATCACGCTCAACGGCACAAACAGCGTACTCGTTATCGAAAACCAAAACGGCAACGTCAGCCCCGCCGTCGGCTCGTTCGTTTTCGACTCCGGCACGATGAACGGCAGCACGTTTGAAGAGTCGGCCACCCACCAAGCCGCCACCGGATACGCCGCCACATCCCCCGCCGTCCTGCCCGAAGAGATACCGGTCAGCGGCATCATCGGATAACGGTTTTGCCTGCATCCGCAGCTCGGGCAGTGTAAACAGCATCTGCCGTATGGTTAAGGCCGTTTTCAGACGGCCTTAACCCATTCGTGTGCCGGCCTCCGTTTCCGATCCCGCCGAAAGGAATAACGGACGGATGTACAATACACGGTTTCCAAACCGTCCGACAAGCAAAGGCCGTCTGAAAAAACATTTCAGACGGCCTTTGGTTTTCAGCCGCACGTTTGCACAAATAGTGAAAGCCGTACCGTTACATTTCCGTCATTCCCGCGCAAGCAGGAATCCATGCACACCATTCCGATACCGCCTGAGTTCTACGAACCGTCGCAGTACGCGGTATACCCAAAGCAACACGGCCGTACTGTCCGGCCCCCATAGGCCGTCTGAAAACGGCTTGCCAAAGCCCGCATACCCGCACCGTAAATATCAGCCGACAATGCTCCGACCTGCCCAACCCGACCGTACCGATACATCCCGAAAACGCAACCCATTCATTTCACATACATTTTTACAATCCTACCGCTATACGCAAAACCGCTGCTTCTGTTATAGTGAGAATAAAACTATTCTCATCAAAAGGAGTGAAAACCCATGTTCAAAACCAAGCTGACTGCCGCCGCCGTGATGGCGGCGGTATCCGCACCGTTGTGGGCGCAAACGGATTCCGTTGATTTGGGCGAGGTACAGGTAACGGGGCAACGCCGCTACAACGCGATTTCCACCGAAAAAAACCGCAATTACAGCGCATATTCGTCCACCGTCGGCACCAAATCGCCCGCATCGCCGCGCGAAATCCCGCAATCCATCAGCATCCTGACCCACCAGCAGATTAAAGACCGCAATGCCAACACGCTCGACCAGCTTGCGCGTAAAACGTCCGGCCTGCGCGTGTTGAGCAACGACGACGGCCGCTCGTCCATCTACGCACGCGGCTACGAATACGACGAATACAACGTGGACGGCCTGCCCGCGCAGATGCAGAGCATCAACGGCACGCTGCCGAATCTGGCGGCGTTCGACCGCGTGGAAGTGATGCGCGGCCCCAGCGGGCTGTTTGACAGCTCGGGCGAAATGGGCGGCATCGTCAATCTGGTACGCAAACGGCCCACCAAAGAATTCAAAGGCCACATTGCAGCGGGCGGCGGCACCCACAAACAGTACAAACTCGAAGGCGATGTATCGGGCAGCCTGAACGCCGACGGCAGCGTTCGCGGCCGCGTTTTGGCGCAGACCACGGGCAAATCGGCCGCCCCCGCCGATAAAAACAACCGCAGCGAAACCGCCTATGCCGCCGTGGATTGGGACATCACGCCCGACACCACTTTCGGCGCGGGCTATCTCTACCAGCAGCGCCGTCTCGCTCCCGACAACGGCCTGCCCGCCTTATCGGGCGGCACCCTGCTGCCCCTGCCGCAAGACAGATTCGTGGGGGCACCGTGGAATAAATTCCGCATGAACAGCCACGACGTATTCGCCGACTTGAAACACTACTTCGACAACGGCGGCTACGGCAAAATCGGCATGCGCTATTCCGACCGCAAAGCCGATTCCAACTACGCCTTTTCCGGCAGCGGCATCGATGCCGGCGGCAACGTGCGCGCCACCGGACTGGGCACCGACATCCGCCAGAAAGCCTTCGCCGCCGACGCATCCTACAGCCAACCGTTCGAATGGGGCAACACAGCCAACGAATTTGTGGTCGGTGCCGACTACAACCGCTTCAAAACCGATACCGAACAAGGGCGCGGCGGCCTGAACCCGTCGCTGCCCTACGTCTCCTTCGACACACTCGGCCACACCGACATCCTCGCCAACGCCCGCTCCGGCGCACGCGGCTATACCCACAGCACCGACAAAAACACCCTCGACGAAATGGGGCTGTACGGCAAACTGACCGTACGTCCCGCCGCCACACTTTCCCTGATTGCAGGCGGACGCATCGGCCGCTACGACATCAAATCCGACAACGGCGAAGGCCGTCTGAAAAAGAACGAAACCAAATTCACCGGCTATGCAGGCGCAGTTTGGGATATGACCGACAACCACAGCCTGTATGCCAGCTACTCGTCGCTCTTCCGCCCGCAGGCCAACCTCGGCACCGACGGCAGACTGCTCAAAGCCCGCCAAGGCACACAGATTGAAACCGGCTACAAAGGCAGCTACTTCGACGACCGCCTCAACAGCCGCATCAGCCTCTACCGCCTTCAGGACAAAAACGCCGCCGCCCG
>NZ_JBHCJY010000015.1:0-5198 GCF_041804105.1 Neisseria sp. | reverse complement strand
CTCCCCGCCGCCGCAACAGGCCGTCTGAAAGCCCATCTTAAACGCGGCGGCCTGATTGCCTATCCCACCGAATCCTGCTACGGCATCGGCTGCCTGCCCGCTCATCCCAAAGCCCTGAGGCGGCTGGTGCGCCTGAAAAAACGGCCGCAGGGCAAAGGCATGATTGTCATCGGCAGCCGTTTGGCGCAGCTTCTGCCGCTGCTGCAAAGGCCGTCTGAACACACCGCCGCCAAACTGCGGCAAACCTGGCCTGCGCCGGTAACGTTTCTGCTGGATGCCGCTCCCGATATTCCGCCGCTGCTGCGCGGGCGCAACCGCCGCAAACTTGCCGTCCGCGTTCCCGCCCATGAAGGCGCGCGGGATTTGTGCCGCAAACTGGGTACTGCGCTCGTGTCCACTTCCTGCAACCGCGCCGGCAAACGCCCGTGCAAAACCGAACGCGAAGCCCGCCGCCGTTTCGGCCGCGATGTCTGGGTGGTCGGCGGCATGGTCGGACGGCAGAAAACGCCGAGCCGGATTGTGGATGCGGATACGGGGCAGCGGCTGCGTTGAAAATTGTGTTGGATAAATGAAAACAGGCCGTCTGAAAATCTTTCAGACGGCCGTATTGATACAAGGCATCGATGGATGCCGTACCGTTAAAAACCGTTATTCCTGAACAGGAGGGAATAACGGTTTATTTTCATAACCTCATGAATAATAAAGGTTTATAGAGGCTAATGCTGGATTCCCGCTTGCACGGGCATGACGGCAAGCGGAGAAGTCCGTCTTGACCTTATGTCATCAACACCATATCCGCACACAGCCAGCCGTTCAAAAAAAAACCGTAACTTGTTGTTACGGATTGCCGCCTGCAAGGGGATGACGAATGCCGAGTATCCGTTTCCCAAGCGCAGGCTTATCTCATGTTTTGGCGCTCGGTCTTCTGCAAACCGCAGAATGTTCATCGGCTCAGAACGGCATAACCGTATGAAAAACCGATGAACCTGCAATGCCGTCTGAACATTACGCTGCCCCACTCGCGTTACCGTGCAGATAAAAAACCGCCGTCCCGACAATCCTGCGGCTGCCTGTACAAGGCGGGTGCGGCGGATGTGCGGTAACGGCAGGTTTTACAAATCAAACACTTATCGGGTTACAGTTTTTTCCCGCACGCTTCTTCAAACTGTTTTTCCGTTACCGAGCCGCTCATCACGCTCATGGGGCGGACGGCCACGGCGGTGAATTTCTGGCTGGTCAATACCGTGCCTTTCTCGTCGAGAAGCTGCAAACCGGTGATGCGGTAGGTTTTGTTGGTGCAGTGGATTTCCCATTCGCCGACGGCGGTTTTGTATTTCGGGGTGTTGGCGTACTGTTCTTCGCCGGGTTTTTTCACGGTTTTTTTGTCGCGGAAAGTAACGAGATTGCCGTTTTTCCTGATGCTGCCCGTATCGATGGCGGTTGTGATGTTGCCGTTGGACGTAGTACCCAAATCTTTCCAGTTGCCGCTGACGCTGGGGCCGGTGGAGGCACAGGCGGCGAGGAGGAGGGCGGCGGCGAAGGTGGCGGCGCGGCGCATGGGTTTGGTGGTGTTCATCTCGTATGTTCCTGAATTGAAAAGGCGTTATTATCCGCAAGGCGGCGGGCGGCGTAAACCGGATTTGCAAAGATTACCGTTGGCGCATCCGGTTTTCAGACGGCCTTCCAAACCGGCCAAACCGTTGCAGGCCGTCTGAAAAAACCTGTAAGCGCATCCGCAAAAAAGCTAAAATACCCGCTTTCCCCACCGTCCACGGATTGACCATGCCCCAAACCGCCCGCCAGATTCTGCACGACGTGTTCGGCTACCCCGATTTCCGCGGCAGCCAGGCCGAGATTATCGGTACGCTCGCGCAAGGGCAGAGCCTGTCGGTGTTGATGCCGACCGGAGGCGGCAAATCGCTGTGTTACCAGATTCCCGCGCTGATGCGCGAAGGCGTGGCGGTGGTGGTGTCGCCGCTGATTGCGCTGATGAACGACCAAGTGGCCGCCCTGCACGCGGCGGGCGTGGCGGCGGCCTGCGTGCACAGCGGCACGGGCGCGGAAGAAGCGCGGCAGATTGCCGATGATATTCAGGCAGGCCGTCTGAAACTGCTCTACGTTGCGCCCGAACGGTTGGTTACCGAACGTTTCCTGCGCTTTCTCGCCCAGCACCGCATCAGCCTGTTCGCTATTGACGAAGCGCACTGTGTCAGCCAGTGGGGGCACGACTTCCGCCCCGAATACCGACAGCTCGGCATACTGGCCGAACGCTATCCCGATGTTCCCCGCATCGCGCTCACCGCCACTGCCGACGCGGCCACCCGCGCCGACATCAAACATTACCTGCATCTCGAAAACGCGCCGGAATTCGTGGCCAGCTTCGACCGCCCCAACATCTACTACCAAGTCATCGAAAAAAACAACGGCAAAAAGCAGCTTCTTGATTTCATTCAGAAACAGATGCACGGGCAGAGCGGCATCGTTTATTGTCTGAGCCGTAAAAAAGTGGAAGACACGGCACAGTTTCTGCAGGAAAACGGTTTGGACGCGATTCCCTACCATGCCGGTCTGAGCATGGAAACCCGCGAAGCCAACCAGCGGCGGTTCACGCGTGAAGACAACATCATCGTCGTCGCCACCGTTGCCTTCGGCATGGGCATCGACAAGCCCGACGTGCGTTTTGTCGCCCATCTCGATATGCCGCAGAGCGTCGAACACTTCTATCAGGAATCCGGCCGCGCAGGGCGCGATGGCCTGCCCGCCGCAAGCTGGCTCTGTTACGGCCTCAATGACTGGGTGATTCTGCGCGAACGCATCCAAACCGGCGAAAGCAGCGAAGCGCAGAAGCAGATTGAGATGCAGAAGCTCGATGCCATGCTCGGCGTGTGCGAAACCGCCGAATGCCGCCGCGTTTTGCTGTTGCGGCATTTCGGCGAAGAATCGCAACCCTGCGGCCATTGCGACAACTGCCTGCATCCGCCCGTGCGCTTCGACGGTACGGTACTGGTGCAGAAACTGCTGAGCTGCGTGTACCGCGTCGGCCAGCAGCACGCCGCAGGCTACGTCATCAACGTGCTGCGCGGCAAAAGCGACGACTGGATCACGCGCAACGGCCACCACGCCCTATCCACCTTCGGCATCGGCGCGGAACTTTCCGACAAAGAATGGCGCGGCGTGATCCGCCAATCCATCAGCCTCGGCCTGCTTACCGTCGATGCCGCCCGTTACCAATCGCTGCAACTCACCCCCGCCGCCCGCGCCGTATTGAAAGGCGGCGAAGCCGTTTTCCTGCGCCCGCTCAAGCGCGAAAAAGCCGCCACGCAAAAACCCAAAGAAGAATGGCTGCGCACCGAGCGCGAAGAACGCATCTGGCAGGCCCTGCGCCACTGGCGCATGATGCGCGCCAAAGAAGAAGAAGTGCCTGCCTATGTGGTGTGCGGCGACAAAACCCTGCGCGACATCGTCGAAAAACTGCCGCAAACCTTGGCGGATTTGCACGACATCTACGGTTTGGGCGAAGCCAAAATCAGCAAATTCGGCAGCGGCATCATCGAAATCTGCCAAACGTTTTCCCGACCGGACAGGCCGTCTGAAAACACTTCAGACGGCCTGCCGAATCCGAAAAGGGCCGACACATCCGGACTGGCTGAACACGCCGCTGCAGACATTTCAGACGGCCTGTCCGATTCCCGAGACCATTTGGACGAACGCACCGAAGCCCTGCTCGAAGCCCTGCAAAATTGGCGCGAACGCAAAGCCGAAGCCGAAGGCTGCGCCGTCGGCAAAATCTGCTCCGACGACAGCCTGCACGATTTGGCGCAAAACACCCCCGAAGAAGAGCTTGATTTGCAGGGCATCTACGGACTCGGCGACGTGCGCATCGGCAAATACGGTACCGATATTCTCGCGGTCTGCTATCCCTTTTCAGACGGCCTCTCTCCCGAAGCCGTACAAAAACGCCGCCTGATGCGCCGCCTGCTGCAATGGCAAAACCAAACCGCCCGCCGCGAAAACGTCGAAGCCCACGAAATATGCAGCAAAATCACCCTGCGCGCCGTTGCCGCCAAACAGCCGCAGGACTTGCGGACACTCGCCGCCGTGCACGGCATGGGGGAAGAAAAAACGGCGAAATACGGTCAGGAAATTTTGGACGTATTGGCAGGCGGGTAGGGTTGGTTATCCGGTACTGCGCAACCGTATAAGGCCGTCAGACACTTAACCCGCTTTCCCGTGCGTGCGGGAACCCGACAGCAGGTTCGGTATAGCCGTACAAAACCGGCAGATAGCATCCCTGCCATTTCTGTCGGGGCACGAAGCCGGTAGTCAGATACGGTTTATCAGCCCCGAAACCGCGCAACCGTATAACGCTTTCAGACGCATAATCCCGTCATTCCCGCGCAGGCGGGAATCCATGCTTGAAATCCGGTATCTTTTTTGTTAAACAATTACTTACTGAATATCGCAACTGGATTCCCGCCTGTGCGGGAATGACGGAAGTAGGAGAAATCCGTCTTGCCTGTGTTCTCAACGCAATACCCGAACACGGCCTTGTTACACAATCACTTGTGAACATCGAAACCGTATGCCCGCCTGTGCGGATAACGGAAGTAAGCATTGCCGCAACACCGCCTGTCCGGCAAACCGTTTTCAGACGGCCTGCCATGCCTGGCCTGACAACGGATGCCGTCTGAACGGTTTTTCCCACATTTTCCCGCCGCCGCTTTTTTCAGACGGCCTTATCCGCAGAAACGTCATCCGCAGCCCAACGAAACGGCCTGTCATTGCGACAGGCCGTCTGAATTGGAAATGCGGTGTTTGAACCGGCCGGCAACCGTTTTAAATCTCGGTTTGGCGGGATTGGATGAAATCCACGAAATCGTCGCGGCTGCCGTCGTTTTGGACCTGTTCTGTTTCCCGTTCCTGTCCGGGGGCGACGGATTCCACTTTCACATGCGCGGTGCCTTGGCGGATAAAGCCCAGTTTTTGCGCGGCGGCGCGTGATACGTCGATGACGCGGCTGCCGTGGAAGGGGCCGCGGTCGTTGATGCGGACGACGACGCTCTTGCCGGTTTTGGTGTTGGTGACGCGCGCGTAGCTGGGAATCGGCAGCGTGCGGTGGGCGGCGGTCAGGGCGTGTTTGTTGTAACGTTCGCCGCTGGCGGTTTTGCGGCCGTGGAATTTGTCGCCGTAAAACGATG
>NZ_JBHCJY010000014.1:0-9048 GCF_041804105.1 Neisseria sp. | reverse complement strand
TTCCACCTTATAGCCCCGATCTGAATCAGATAGAGAAAAAGTGGGCTTGGATTAAAGGTGTTAGGAATCGGCTGCGAATTACGGATGTGGATTGGCTGTTTCAGGTGTGTATCGATAAATAAGTTTATTTGCTATATTTCATCCTATACCCGTAACACCGTGCCCAAAATGTAGCCCGCCCCATCTTGCCTGCATCTTTGTTTGTGAATTTTTCTATCGGACGGAACTGCCTTGGGGTTTGGAAAATGTGTGGAATATGCGGGTGTGTGAAAATGGTTTCGCGGTAAGAAGGCAGATGCAATCGTTATCGGCTGATTTAGGCTTTTGTGTGTAAGCTGATATGGAAAATCATCGCACTGTTGACACTTTGGGGGAGTGGTTTGGTTTCCGTTTTCAGCTGCATGATGTGCCAGTGAATTGTTGATCTGTTGAGAAGCATGAGATAACCATGGGACTTTTCCGTGCCAGTAGTGCACTTAAATCGCAAAATCCGTTTATTCGGTCTGTATTCTTAATGCGGAAAATGTAAATAACACCGTCAATTGCTGCATCTGTGTAAGCAGGTTATTTGAGGCCGTCTGAAAAGCAAAAACCCTGCGCAAAGGCAGGGCCGGATAATGTAACTGTATCTCTGTAAACGGATTAACGTTTTGAGAACTGTTTGGCACGGCGTGCTTTGCGCAGACCGGGTTTTTTACGTTCCACTTCACGCGCATCACGGGTAACGAAGCCGGCTTGGGACAGTGCGGGTTTTAAAGCTGCATCGTAGTCAATCAGCGCACGGGTAATGCCGTGGCGGATGGCACCGGACTGACCGGTTTCGCCGCCGCCGATAACGTTTACTTTGATGTCGAAAGTTTCGGCGTTTTCAGTCAGCACCAAGGGTTGGCGGACAACCATGCGGCTGGTTTCGCGTGAGAAGAATTCGTCAACGGGACGGCCGTTTACGATGATTTGGCCTGTACCTTTTTGCAGGAACACACGGGCAACCGAACTTTTGCGGCGGCCTGTGCCGTAGTAGTATTTACCGTTCATGTTGCGTCCTTATTTCAGTTCCAGAACTTTGGGTTGTTGGGCAGCGTGGCCGTGTTCTGCACCGGCGTACACTTTCAGTTTTTTAATCATAGCGTAGCCGAGCGGGCCTTTGGGCAGCATACCTTTTACGGCTTTTTCCAGTGCACGGCCGGGGAACTGCTCCTGCATTTGGCGGAAAGTGCGCTCGTAAATGCCGCCGGGGTAGCCTGAATGGCGGTAGTATTTTTTGTCTTCGAATTTTGCACCGGTTACGCGCAGTTTGTCGGCATTGATGACGATGATGTAGTCACCGGTGTCGACGTGGGGCGTGTATTCGGGCTTGTGTTTGCCGCGCAGACGGTGTGCGATTTCGGCGGCAACGCGACCGAGGACTTTGTCTTCGGCATCGATGACGAACCATTCGCGCTTAACCTCGTGCGGTTTGGCTGAAAAGGTTTTCATGGTGGGTAATCCAGATAGATATAGAAAGTTGTAGATTTTAAAGACGGCGAAAGGTTTTGTCAATCATGTTGGCCGTCTGAAATTACAGGGCGCTTTCGGAGGGGGATAAAACGGAAAAGCCGCGCTGGTCGTGCAGCGCGGCTTGAATACGGGATTCCCCGCTGGTGCCGTTTGGGCTGAATCCGCTTGAACCTTGTGAACAAGGTGGTTGTCTCGGGTAGTTTCGGGTTCGTCCGAGGGGACAATCGCGCCCACTACTGCTCCCGACAACCTGAAGCGAACTTATTGGTTCAAAGGAATTGTATGCCTTCGCGAACACCGCAGGGAAAAGGAAAGGGGTTTAACTCTGTTCGAGTTTGGCCAATGCTTTTTCACAAGTATTAGTCATGTCAGTAATTTTACGCTCAAATTCGCCGATTGCCAAATCATCTTTCAGGCTGATTTTCAGCAGGTCGTGAACGACGTTGAGAGCGGCCATCACGACGATTTTGTCGGTGCCTACAATGCGCCCGCCTTGGCGGACGGCTTCGATTTTTTGGTTGAGCATGCCCACGGCCTGCAGAAGCGTGTCTTTTTCTTCGGCCGGGGTGCTGACGTAGAAGCTGTGGCCGATGATGTCGATGCTGACTTGTTCGTTGCTCATTTACGCTTTCTCCTGCTGGTTGTTTTGGGGTTGGGGCAGGCGTTGTATCAGACGGCGTACCTGTTCCGCCTGTGTGCTGAGTGCGTTGCGGTAGTGGTCGTTTTGTCGGGTAAGGGTTTCGCGCAACGCTTCTTTTTCTTGGGTCAGTGTTTGGCGGAGCTGCTCTTTTTCTTCGGTAAGGGCTTGGCGCAAATCTTCTTTTTCGATGCCGAGTCGGTCGATTTTGCCCTGTAAGTCTTCTTTGAGCTTGGCAACCTGCACCAGCAGCGCTTCGCTCAATTCGTCGGTGGCGGCCTGATGTTCGCGTTTTTCCCGTTCGTTTTCCTGTTTGAGGAAGGCGATTTCTTCTTTCAGGCGTTTGTTTTCGCTTGCGACGGTTTCGAATTTTTGTGCCAACTGGTAAACGCTGGTTTCCAGTTTGTTGAGTAGATGGTTCATGGATTGGGTTCGGTTGAAGTGGATTTGCCTGTAAGCATAGTGAGATGTGTTAAGGCTGTCAAATGGACGGGGCGTTGCTGCGGGATGGAAAAGGCCGTCTGAAAAGGTTTCAGACGGCCTTTGTGCGCAGGTTTATGGGTTGGTTATTCAAACCGCGTTTCACGATCCATCAGCCGCTCGACAACCTGCTGGGCGGTCATTTCCTTGCGGATGAGTTGCAGCAGGGTTTGCGTGATGGGCATGTCGATTTGGTATTTGCAGGCCGTGTTGAACACTTCTTCGATGGTGCTGACGCCTTCGGAAACGTGGCCGATTTCGGTCAGCACTTGGTGCAGTTCTTTGCCTTCGGCCAATCCCAGTCCGACGCGGCGGTTGCGCGAGAGTGCGCCGGTGCAGGTCAGAATCAGGTCGCCGATGCCGGCCAGTCCCATCATGGTTTTGGGTTGCGCACCCATGGCGATGGCCAGACGGGTGATTTCCGCGAGGCCGCGCGTTACCAGCGCGGCGCGGGCGTTCAGGCCGTATTCGAGGCCGTCTGAAAGGCCGGTGGCAATGGCCATGACGTTTTTCACCGCGCCGCCCACGGCAACGCCGATAACGTCTTCGCTGCCGTAAAGCCGCAGGACGCGGGAATTGAGCGTGTGTACCAATTCTTCAATCCATGCTTTGTTTTCGGATGCGAGAACCACCGCGCACGGCAGTTGTTTGGCCAACTCTTGGGCGAAGCTGGGGCCGGAGAGCACGCCGATTTTTTTGTTGTCGGGCAATACGTCTTTTACCACTTGGAAGGTCAACAGGCCGGTATCCTGCTCGAACCCTTTGCAGGCGGCGAGTACGGGCAGGTGGGCGGCGCCGTGTTCTTTCAGCAGCGCGGCGCTGTCGCGCAGGCCGGCAACCGAGGTAACCAGCAGAACCAGTTCCGAATGTTGCAGCGCACTGCCCAAGTCCGAACAGACGCTGAGATTTTCCGGCAACGCGAAACCGGGCAGGTAGCGTTTGTTTTCGCGGTCGGCTTGAACCGCCGCCATGTGTTCGGTATTGCGCGACCACAGCGATACGCGGTTGCCGTGCAGCGCGAAATGGATTGCCAGCGCCGTTCCCCAAGAACCTGCGCCGATAACGGTAATGTTCATCGGTTTCTCCGTTTTTATGATGACGTTAACTTTAAAACAATCGGCCTGACGGTGCAAGCTCGGGCAAAATGCGCGCTCCGTCGGAGATTGTGTTTCAGCGGGCAGGGCGGGCGGCGTTTTCAGACGGCCTGATGTGCGGTAACGATTGTCTGACATACGCTTGTGAAATGCACTATAATAAATACGTTTGTTTACTTATACTTAAATATACGATATGAATATTACGGCAAAGGGCGGCATCCGCATTCCGGTATATATGGTTATGGTGGCTTTGGCTTTGGGCGGCTGCAAGGCATGGCTGCCGAGTGCGGGGCCTACCGTTAACGAAATGAATGCTTCGGCTTCGGGACGGGGCTTGTCGGAGTCCGACGTTACTTTGGTCGAAGTGGATGCGGACGTGCTGCGGCAGCTCAATGCCGGTGCGTTGCCGGAAGGATTTCCGGCGGGCTGGCAGAGCGGAAAACCGAGCCTGACGCTCGGCAGGGGCGATGTGGTGCAGATTTCGATTTTTGAAGCGCCGCCCGCCGTCTTGCTGGCGTCTTCGATGTCGGCCGGCGCGGCCGATTCGTCGCTCGGCGGCGGCTCGGGCATGTTGAACCTGCCCGACCAGATGGTCGGCAGTTCCGGTACGGTAACCGTGCCGTTTGCAGGGCAGATTCAGGTGTCGGGCAAAACCACGGCGGCGGTGGAGCAAATCATCCGTTCGCGTTTGTCGAAAATCGCCAACAAACCGCAGGTGGTGGTGCGGCTGACGCAAAACCAGACCAACGGCGTTACCGTGGTGGCCGACGGCCGTTCGGTGCGCCTGCCGCTGACACCCAAAGGTGAACGCCTGCTTGACGTGGTGCCGCTGGCGGGCGACGGTAAAGCCGTGAAGCATACTTCGGTCAACCTGACCCGCAACGGCGTAACCCGTTCGGTTTCTTTGAAAGAGCTGGCACGCAACGCCCGCAATAATGTTTATCTGCGCAACGGCGATGTGGTTACCGTGGCGCAAAACCCCTACCGCGTAACGATTTTGGGTGCGACCAACAGCAATGCGGCGCTGGATTTCGGCGACGACGGCATGACGGTGGCCGAAGCCATTGGCCGCGTGGCGGGTTTGAACGACTACCGTGCCGATCCGGGCGGGGTGTATGTGTTGCGGCAGAACGGCGGTGTGTCTTCAGACGGCCTGAACAAGCCCACGGTGTACCGCTTGGATTTGCGCAAGGCGGGCAGTATGGTGCTGACCCAGCAGTTCCGTTTGCAGGATAAAGACATGGTGTATGTGTCGAACGCGCCGAGCATCCGCCTGCAGAAAATCCTGGGGCTGTTTAATGCCAGCCTGGCGCCGGTATCGAGCACGGCGGGTACGGTCAATTCGCTCAACGGCAATTAAACCGATGAATGCCGACACCGTACTCATCGACATCACCCGCCTGATTTTCCGTTTGCTCAAAGGTAAGAAGGCAACCGGTGTCGATAAAGTGGGCTTGGCCTATATCCGCCATTTTTCCGCCGCATACGGGCAGCGCGCCCGTGCGGTTTTGTCGTGGCGGGGCAGGGTGTGCGTGCAGGATGCGCAGACTTCCGCGCTGCTGTTCGGCCGTCTGCTGCAAGACAATGAAGCCGAAACCGTTGATGTGTGGTTTTGGCGGCGGCAGCTTCTGCGCCTTGCCGCCGCGTTCGGCATCGACAAAAGCTATGCGGGTGCGGTTTTGCTGAACACGGGGCATAAGGGCGTCGAATCCGTGCACTATATCGATGCGCTGCGGCGGATGGGCGTGAAGCCCGTTTATTTCGTGCACGACCTGATTCCGCTGACCCACCCCGAATACTGCCGCGAAGGGGAAGAAGCGAAACACAGGCTGCGGATGCGCCATATGCTGCAAAGTGCGGCCGCACTGATAGCCAATTCCGACGACACCAAGCGCGAACTGCTGGATTTCGCGCAGCGGCACGGGCTGCCCTGTCCGCCCGTTCAGACGGCGTGGCTGGCTTCGGGCGTGTCCCGTCCGCTTGCCGAAACCGCAGCCGTGCCGTCTGAAATTTCAGACGGCCTTCCTTATTTCATCGTGGTCGGTACGGTGGAAGCGCGAAAAAACCATCTGCTGCTGTTGCAGATTTGGCGTGAAATGGCCGAAAGCGGCAGCAATGTCCCCCGCCTGGTAATTGTCGGCCAACGCGGTTGGGAATGCGAGCAGACAGTTGATTTGTTGGAACGCTGTGCAAAAATCCGTCCTTTTGTGGTGGAGTTGAACCGTGCCTCCGATGCGCAACTGGCCGCCCTGCTGAAAAACGCCCGCGCGCTGCTGTTTCCGAGTTTTGCCGAAGGCTTCGGCATGCCGCTGGTGGAAGCGCTTGAAGCGGGCGTGCCCGTGATTGCCGCCGATATTCCCGTATTCAGGGAAATCGGGCAGGGCATTCCTGATTTCGCATCGCCGCTCGACGGCAGACGCTGGCTGGAACTGATAAAAAACTATGCGGATTCAGACGGCCTGTTGCGCACGCAGCAGCTGCAGCGGCTGCTGAAATACCGTGCATGGACGTGGGACGACCATTTCGCGGCGGTGGACGGCTTTTTGTCGGAACACGGTTTGGCGCAGGCGGGCATAAGCGATGAATCTGCCGTTTGAGCGATGCCGTCTGATTGTGGTCGGCTTCCGCCGCTGGAAGGCATACAGCCTGTATCCCCTGTTGCGCGGCCTGTTCCGCGAAGTGGCGTATGCGCCCGATGCCGCCGCCGCAGAAAGGCTCGGCCTGACGGAAAACGACTGCGTGGCCGCATGGGGCATCCGCAGCCATACCGAAAGCCTGCAACGCCTGTCCGCACAATACGGCATCTGTTTCCTGCGCATCGAAGACGGTTTTATCCGTTCGGTCGGATTGGGTTCAGACCTGATTGCCCCCGTTTCGCTGGTACTTGATTCGCGCGGTATCTATTTCGACCCTTCGCAGCCCTCCGATCTGACCCATCTGCTCAACCACGGCGTATTCGGCGAAGCCGAACTGCAACGCGCAGAAGCGTTGCGCCGCTTCATCGTCGAAACCCGTCTCACCAAATACAACATCGATGCCGTCTGCCCGCCTGTGTGGGCGGATAAAACCGGCGGCCGCAAAACCGTACTCGTCCCGGGGCAGGTAGAAACCGACGCTTCCATCCGTTTGGGCGGCCACGGCATCCAAACCAATCTCGAACTGCTTCGGGCCGCGCGTGCCGCAGAACCCGATGCGTTTATCGTTTACAAACCCCATCCCGACGTTTTGGCCAAAAACCGCAAAGGCGGCACCGGCCGCGCGGCGCAATACGCCGATGTGGTGGAAACCGAAAGCTCGGTGGTGTCGCTGTTGGAAGTGTGCGACAGCGTGCACACCATCACATCGCTGACCGGTTTCGACGCGCTGCTGCGGCAGAAAAGCGTTACCGTGTACGGCAGGCCGTTTTACGCAGGCTGGGGGCTGACCGACGACCGCGCCCCGTTTTCAGACGGCCAAAGGCACTGCATGCGCACGATGGCGGAATTGGTTGCCGCTGCGCTGTTGCGCTATCCCGTTTATTTCGATTGGGAAAACCGCCGTCCCGCCGACTGCGAAACCGTGTTGCAGCAGCTTGTGCGGCAGCGCGATGTGCTCCACCGCACCGGTGCGGCAGGCCGTCTGAAACACGGTTTTTTCAGACGGCAGGGACGCAAAATAAGCGTATTGGCCCGCGCGTTTGCCACGCGTTGGAAGTAGGTAGTAGGTACGGTTAGCCGCTTCAGGCGGCGTAACCGTACGAAAAATCCGAAACAGCGCACCGTGTTTGTGGTACGACCGGCCGCCAAGCGGCGCAGCCGCACGAACGGCTGCTCGGCAGGATAAAGGCCGTCTGAATGTTTTTCAGACGGCCTTTTGCAAAACCTTTCAAGCCCGACGGCGATTTGCCGCCGCTTCTGCCGTACAATGCACCCGTTACCGTTTCTTTACGGATTCAAAACCATGTCCGCCGTTTTTTCTTTGACCGATTGGTTGCTGTTTGCGCTGCTGGCGGTGCCTGTTTTGGCGACGCTGCTGCCGCTGGTAAACCGCGACCATTGGATTTTCCGCATTTTCGATTTTCCCCGCATCCAGATTGCCGCGCTCAGCCTGCTGTGCGTGGTGCTGAACGTCATATGGCAGCGGCACGACTCGTGGCCGTTTATCGCGTTGGAGCTGGTGAATCTGGCCTGTTTCGCCTACCAGCTTTGGGAGATTTCCGCCTACACCCGTCTGCACAAACCCGAAGTGCTGCGCTACACGGGCGGGGACGACGGACGAACCGTATCCCTGCTGACCAGCAACGTGCTGACCCCCAACCGCCGTGCCGACCTGCTGCTGGCGGCGGTGGCGCAGCGGCAGCCCGATGTGGTGCTGACATTGGAAACCGACCTTTGGTGGGAAACGCAACTTGCCCCGTTGGAACAGGAACACGGCTACGTTTACACGGTCAAAATCCCGCTCGACAACCTTTACGGCATGCACCTTTACAGCCGCCTGCCGCTGCGTAACGCCGAAGTGCGGCACTGGGTGGCCGAAGACATCCCCTCGATAGCCGCCGAACTGCAACTGCGTTCCGGCGAATGGATACGCATCTACTGCCTGCACCCGATGCCGCCCAGCCCCACCGAAGCCGATACGTCCACCGATCGCGATGCCGAACTTCTGCTGGTGGGGCGCGAAATCGCCAAAAACAACCATTCCGTGCTGGTGTTCGGCGATTTGAACGATGTCGCCTGGTCGCGCACCTCGCGCCTGTTCCAACAAATCAGCGGCCTGCTCGACCCACGCAAAGGACGCGGCCTGTACAGCACGTTCCACGCAAAATACCCGCTGCTGCGCTGGCCGCTCGACCACATTTTCCACAGCAGCAATTTTATGATGACCGATATACAGGTACTGCCGGGCATCGGTTCCGACCATTTCCCCGTGTACGGCAAATTCCAGTTTGCCCCCGCCGCCGAAGCCGTGCAGGAAAAAGACGCGCCCGACGCGGAAGAAGTGCAGGAAGCGAAAGAAAAAATCGCCGAAGCCGAGCCGCTCAAGGAAGTGGTGCGGGAAAAATACGCTGACAAGGATTAACAGGCAGGTACGGTTAGCCGCTGAAAGCGGCGTAACCGTACGAACGGCTGTGGAAACAGGCAAAGGCCGTCTGAAAATGTTTTTTCAGACGGCCTTATGCTGTCATCGGGACGGTGCGGTAAAAACCATAATGTAGGTACGGTCAGCCGCCGAAAGCGGCGTAACCGTACAAACGGCTGTGGAAACAGGCAAAGGCCGTCTGAAAATGTTTTTTCAGACGGCCTTATGCTGTCATCGGGACGGTGCGGTAAAAACCATAATGTAGGTACGGTTAGCCGC
>NZ_JBHCJY010000013.1:0-25383 GCF_041804105.1 Neisseria sp. | reverse complement strand
TGTGATTATTTAGATTATGTTGAAATATAAGTAGGATTGTTTTGTTTTTTATTTGGAGTTTGACTAGAACATTTTAGAACATTAGTTTAAAATGTTTGGAACGAACTAGAGCAAAATTAGAACACTCTGGAATAAATTGGGAAGTAATTAAAATACAATAGAATTGGATGGAACGATATGGAATTGTCAGTACAGGATTTTATGGCTCAAAAAAAACCGGCAGGCAGGCGGTCTAAACTGGAGCCGTTTAAAAAAGACATTTTGCTGTTGGCCACCAAGGGCTACACGCTTGATCAAATATTGGAGTTTTTGAATAAGAACAATATGCAGGTCAGCAAAACCGCTCTGCACCATTTCGTCAGAAGCCGTCAGCGCGAAGAAACACCAACCGAACCGGCATCCGTACCATCCATCTGGTCTGAAAAAAACAAACCGGCCAAACCGCAACATCACGGGCGGAAAAATACTGCCCACCGTTCCGATGCCGGAAACAATGACAGTCCGATAAATGTTAGTGTTCCAAGACAATTTAATTTTAATACCACCCCCGACGAAGCTGCTCTTTTAGGTGACTCAAAGGATAATTCGGACTAAAAAATTTTCAGACGGCGAGCAGTCGGCACTTGCCGAGCGTGGCAAGGTCGACTGTGTGTATTTGTCCGATGACGGAAGCCAGATTGTCAAATCGGTATCGTTGTCCGACCTGACGTCTGCACAGGTCTATCAGACCATCGGAGACGGCGGTATCCGCTCCGTTGACCAGCAATACAAAATGCTGGTTGCCCGAAATAAGGTGCGTGCCAAACTGCCGCCTAAAAAAGGCTACCGGATGACATCCAACATCAGGCGCGACGGTGATGTGCTGGTTATCGCGGGCAAACATGGGGTAACCGTTGATTTGGTTAAAAAAATACTTGGGATTTGATTGCCGATTACATATATTAACCATTATTCCTTATTGACTACGCGAAAATATCGCGTATAATTCAAACCATCAGGAAGCAAGAAGCAAGCCTGAACAACCTAAAAGGAAAATCACATGAAAGTTGTCATCGACTACAAATTCTATATTTGGGATACATTCCTTGCCTTTGAAGACAAGGGTAACGAAATCCTTATCTCCCGGCCCTACTGCAAAACCTACAACAACGGCAACGAGACCGTATTTGCAGGGCATCTCACCGAATCAGTATCCACTCCTCATCGAATGGCGGTACTGCGCCGAATGATGGAAAAAGAAACCACCGTTTTATACAGCGAAAAACGCGACGCAGTTTTGACCTTAGACGACATTCAATATCTCCCCGAAAGCGAAAATTGGGGCATGGTTTTGGAAATCGTCAACGGTACGGATGATTGCGCCTAAATCGGAAGAATGCGGCAGGCTTGGGCCTGTTGCACAAGGAGATAAAAAATGCTGATTAAAAACACCCAATCCTACACCATCGAAAAAACCGACACACCTGATGTTTATATCGTGCGACGTATTTTATATGGGACGCCCGTACCGTTATCCTCCTCTGTCAAAATCAATCTGCCCGATACTGCCTTTGCAAAAAAATACAAAAACTACGACGCGTACTGCATAACGATAAACCGATTAATTGACAAAGAATTACACCGAATTACTGCCGATAACTTTCACAAATCATGGAGACTTAGTAATGATTTGGACTAAGTTTTTCAGACGGCCGCCCGTCTTTCGGGCGGTGGCAGAAGAATATCTCGGCATCAGTTTGGCGAAATGTTGTAACGAATATCAGAGATATACCCGATACCGCATGGATCATTGGGTTTATCCAACAATCGGCAGCAAACGGATCAACAAAATCAAGCCTCCCGAAATATTGGCCTGTATTCAGGAATTTGAAAAAGGTGCGCCATCCCAAGCACGTCGCTTGCTGCAAGTGCTGTCAGGTGTATTTAAATATGCCAAAGTGCAGGGTTGGTGCGACCATAATCCTGCGGACGGTTTGGGTATTGCCCTGAAACCCTACTCATATAAAGGTTTTAAACATATATCGATCAAGCAAATGCCTGATTTTTTGGCTGATGTAGATGCCCGCGTAACACTTGATGCCGCCGCAGTAACGGCATTTTGGTTGATTGCCTATACTGCTGTACGACGCGGCGAAGCGGTTAATGCGGATTTGTCGGAATTTGATTTTTCAGACGGCCTGTGGACGATACCCGCCGAACGGATGAAAATGAAACGTCCCCATCTTGTACCGTTGGCCGCGCCCGTAGTCAACTTGTTAGAAGAATGGCTCGAAGAGCGCAACCGGATCGGGATTGTCGGAAATAAGCTATTTGGCGGCATCGGCGGACACAGACCACTCCATGTCATCACACAGGCAGGCTGGCGCGGCAGAATGACCATCCACGGTTTTCGCAAAGTATTTAGTACGGCGGCTCACGAAAGCGGACTGTGGAACATAGATGCAATTGAGTTGCAACTTGCCCATATCATCCCGGGCGTGCGCGGTGTATACAATAAGGCCGCCATGTTGGAGGAACGGCGGCGGCTGATGGATTGGTATGCAGAGCAGGTGCATAATTGGCGCGGGACGGTGGCACGGTTATAATTAACCATTCAAGGAGATGATATGCACCATAAAGTATTTGCATCATACCGTCGGCTGCTGTTTTTTACGGTATTGGAAGCGGCTAAAAATGTAGCCATTACGCCGACCAGGCCCGATGGTGTGTCTGAACGGGCTTGGAATAGATGGGAAAAGGGAGAATCTCCCATCCCGGATGAGGTAATCAATAATCTTAAATTATTGATTGATGAACGTCAGAACCAAATCAAACACATTACGGAGCGGCTCAATGCGGGCGAAAAAGTGGAGTTGTCCATTCCGAGTAGCTCTATTGATATTGTTGACTACCGTTTAAAACAATCTGTTTTTGCCGAGGCTGTAGCATTGGGAGCCGTACCGACGGAAACGGTAAAATGAAGTATCCGGAAACAGGCTATACGCCTGCAAACCTTAAATATCTACGCGAACAGTACGGATTAACATTGTATGAGGTCGCAAAACGCACAGGAACTGCTGTGCGGACGGTGCAAAACTGGGAAACCCCCCTTGAATTGAAAACACATGCAGGGATGCCTCATAGAAAATGGGTTATCTTATTGAAAAGTTTGGAATAAATACTGATAGGCCGGAGTAGATTAACCCCAATATTGTCAGAATACTCGAATGCCGTATGGCACAGTCGAAATCGCAATCCATTAACACATAACCGTCAATCGTCACTAAGGCCGTCTGAAATTCAGACGGCCTTTTTACATCAAAACAAGTTATCCACAGAAAACGTGCAATCGCACCTGAAAAATTCCCCTAAGCATCTATTTCCTCTTCAAAAAACAAATTGCCTAAAAAATAATCAGGCCGAATGGCCTAATATTTTGTTGTAATCTTTGAAGTGGTTTTTGTATAGAGCGTGTCCCCTGCGTACAAAGACCTTTGTCTTTAATGTACATTGCTCTTTGCCAGTTTTGTGCAAAGACATGATTTTAAAAGGCTTATTTCCCGAATAAACGAATGCTGCCGAAAACTGGGAGAACACGTTTTCAGACGGCCTTTTATCGGCAAATCAGGCAAAGTGCATAAAAAAACGGCCGATGCAGTGCATCAGCCGTATAAAAGTGCCTTTGATATGCTCAAAAGCAGGAGGAAGACGGTTTTTTACCGGAATCCGACAGCAGTAACAGCGCAGCGGGTTATGCCCTTGCTGCGCTATTTTTTGATTTTTTTATCAAGTAGTTGTCCCAAACTTTTGAAAGTTCCGTAATTGCCGTCGGATTGCCCGGGGGGTTTGTCCGGCGGTTTGGCCTGTTTTTCGCGTTCCGCCGCCGCCGCTGCCAGTTCGCGCAACGTGCGGGCATGTTGTTCGTTCAAATCTTTTTCAGACGGCTGACCGGGCCGGTTCGGTTTTTTGTCGTTATGGAAAAAACCTGCCCATCCCATCAGTATCGTTTTGTCCATGATAGGACGCAGGTCAAGATTTCTGTTGTGCAATTCGGCCAGTTGTTTGACGGCGGCTTTTTTCGCACTATTGCCCGCTTTATTGCCTTTTTCCTGCCGCATATCTAAGTATGCGTGCCACAAATCCAGCGGGATAAATTTCGGCAGGCGGAAGTTGTCCCTGTCGAAGTGGTGCCGCTTGGTTACTTCCGGCACCTCAATGCCCCGAAGTTCGCAGATTTTTATGAGCAAAACTTCACGGTTGATGTACCAGTGCATCTTGCCGTGTACGCCGCCGCGCCGGTATTGCAGCACTCCCAGTTCCAGCAGTTTTTTTCGGGCTTTTTCGTAGCCGCGACGGGACAGTCCCAGTTCTTCCTTCAGGTGCTTGGCCGTTTTGTACACCCAGCCGTGTTTTTTCGGTTCGTTGTCGGCCGATTCGCTCCAGCCGAACAGGTTGGATAAAAATGATGCCGTCTGAAAATCGCGCGCGCACAAGGTTACAAATTCGTCATAAACTTGCACGAATCTGTTTTTAAGTATGGGGCGCAGGTCGGCGATGAGCATTGTGTTATTTCACGGTAGATTTCTTTTTGTATGCAGAATGTATTGCTTCTACTGTAACTTCGTTGTTTGTATAAGCCGAGATTTTTAATGCCGTCTCTAATGGAGCTTTTTTAGTTCCGCTGGCAATTTGTGAAATCCATGAATAATTCATATCCAAATCTTCGGCCATTTGTTTCAGCCGCCCTCGACGTTGGCCTAACCAGTCTTTTAATGTGTAATATTTCATTTGATTAAATTTTCTTTCGTAGGAGTACTAAAAGATCAAAAAACATTAGTATGTTACCCATGGCTAATAAAAAGGTCAACATAAGAAGATTGGCGATTACCCAAAAGAAAATAAGTAACAGCGATAATAAAAAAATGAATACACTCGCTACTAGAATCCGTCAACGACTTAGTGACCTGCAAAAATCGCAAGCTGATTTGGCCAAATACTGTCAAGTTAAGCCACCTTCCGTTTCAAAATGGTTAAATGGAACAACTAAAATTTTGGCAGGACAAAATCTACTTCGTGCGTCAGAATTTTTGGAATGCGATCCAGATTGGCTTGCAACTGGGAAGGGGTTTTGGAATTCACAAATAGAGAAAACCCCATCTCCCCAAAAATCTCCTTTTGTTATTAATCAGCTTGATGATAATGAGCTGGGTAAGTATATTATTGGCACATCGGATATTCAGCCCAATATTTCCCATATAGAATATACTGAAGACCAATACAGAAGATTGTTTGCTGCAAAGAATCCCGATAGCTTGCGTATAACAAATATCAAAGCAGACAATATGGCAGGAACACTAGATACTGGTGATTTAGTGTTCTTGGATATGTCAATTCACCAATATGATGGAGATGGAATTTATCTGTTCATCGTTGGAAATCATCTCCATCTAAAACGCTTGCAAATGGCTGGGAATAATCTGTTAGTTATTTCAGATAATAAACAATATCGCCCTTGGGAGATTACGATGAAAGATCGGCGGAAATTGATAGTAGTTGGCAAAGTACTTCTTGGACAGTCTCAAATTTTCCAACGATTTTAAAAATTAGTCTGATAAAAGAAAAACCTGTCGTTTTCAGACAGGTTTTTCTTTTCCTAATTCTACTGCTCCGTTTGTAGGTTTTCTCTTCAGAATTTAATCAAATAGCTTATTTCAATTTGATAACACGTCTCTGACATTCTCAAAATCCCACATTTTTCAAAATTTTAAGAAACACTCGAAAATAAAATTTTCATAAAAATCAATTGGATATTAAAAAATATTTAGCCTTGGCTAATATTTTTCTTGTCAATTTTGTTAGCCATAGGTAATATATCAACAACGAAACAGCTCTTTAACAACAGATTCCAAGTCCAAACGCCGCAACAGAATGCCTGCATTCGGTGCCGCATTGCCATTGTCGTGTTTGGTTCAAACTTGCAATCTCATTTAACGTAGCAACCGGCCTTCGGAGCCGTTTCCTGTTTTCCGTCAGACTTTCAGGGAACGGCAGGCGTAGAAAAGACGTAATAGTCTTTGGGTAAATCGGACAAACGGTTGCGGGTGGCGTTCAATCCGCCTGAAAAAGAAAAGCCGTATTCCCGAGGATTCAAATGGGTCGGGGTAACACGGCTGTTGAACGTATTTGACAATCGGGGCGTATCCCCGATGCCGGAGCGATAATCTACGGACAAGCTCCAATCTACATACTGATTTTTTGAGACTGCCTCTTAGCGGGCAGATTCAGGGCTTGACAGCCCTTTTTGTGTGCCGACTACGCACACTTCAAACAAGACGGTCTCGCACACCGTCTCCGGTTGTACCCGGACCCAAACCCGTTTTTAAAGCGGGTTTCAGTATGGGTATCGCCATTATAGCTTACTAATTGTTGCTTGTAATAATGACAAAGGTTATTTTGAAAGGTGTTTAGTATGGAAACCAAATATTTTGTGTCTCGCGACGGCAACCGCCACGGCCTGTTCGACACGCTTGAACAGGCTGAACACTATATTTTGAAGCAGATGGGCTGGACAGACGCAGAAATCGCCGACAAATGGGAATTTGTGAAAAAGGAATGCAGTCTGTATGGTGGCGACCCGTTCTCTTCCAGCGGCCATGAATCGCTGTGGTTCATCACGGTGCTGAAACTTTCAGACGGCCTGATTGTGGAGGCGGACGGATATCTGTTTGATGATTATATCGAAAGTATCAGCGCGGAGCGCGGTACGGAAGAGTTTGCGGAAACGAAACGGAGGATGGTTGGGTATTATTTGGGAGGGTGAGATGGCACTTGATGATTGGATAAGGCTGACTGCACTGTCCATCGGTATATTGGGCCAGCTTATAGGTATAGCCATAGCCGTATTCCACCATTCAATGAAAATTGATTTAAAAATGATTCTTGTAGCAATGACCAACCTTATGATTTTCTGGATAATATCCGAGGTTAACATTTGGTTCCTTATGGATCTGGGGTAGTGCAAAGGTTGCATCTCATGGTTTTGAATCAAAAAAAGAGAGCTGACAATAACAGCGATAATGGTGTTCTCAAGCAATTCGGCTTGATTGTTTTTCATGGGCGTTTCCTGTTTCGTGAAAAGAGAAGATGTGGTAATCCAATCTTAACACGGGCAGCGGAATGCCCACCTATGGCAAAGGCCGTCTGAAAGTGTGTTGCAGACGGCCTTTCTGTAACGGCAGGTTAGGGTCAAATCCCGTTCGGCAGGGAAGAGACAGCAAGCGGCTCGGGTGTGGCCTGTCGATGGGTTTATTCGCACACCACAGTTCGCCTTGGCAAAGCGTTAACGCAATCAATCAAGCCATTTCAGGTTCGACCTGCTCCGGCCGAAAGGGAGTGGGAAGACGCTTACAGACCTTGCGAGACGGTTCGGGCAGGTGGAATGCCTGCCACTCACTACAGGAGAGCTTAAATATGGAATTTATATATCGTTATTCCTTCGATAATTATGGTTTTCCGTATCCAGTTACCATGTTTTTCCACCTGCTGAGTTTAATCCCTTTGGCATTGTTTTGTTGTCGTAAAATTGAAGCGATTGGTTTGCTTATGGTATGGATGCTCTTCGGAAATTTTATTTCATCTGAAGAAAATCATCAAAATATATCCACATTCGGTACCGAAGAACAGAAGGCAACATTAAAGAGATGTATTCCTGAATATACTTTAACTGAACTAACTCCCGAATATATTAAAGATGTTATGACCCATTGCAGAGAAGCGGACGAAAAACGCAGAGACAGTATTTATCGGGAGTAACACTCTAGGAGATATTTTACATGAATATATTGAAATACTTTTTTGCTGGAATTCATGCTCTGATTGCACATAGGCATGGTGCTTTTAACATTTATACATTATTTATCTTTGGATTGATGAATTACCAAGAAAATGGTTTATCACACCTTATGCAAACGGAAGTCACGAATATTCAAAACAAATGAAAGAATGTGTAATAAACGAAAACAGTTCAGCACATGTTTTGTACTGTTTTGATAAAAAAATAAGCCTACTCCAAGAAAAAGCAGAATTGAATACCATCAGACAAAATATCAAGTAATGCCGCCGTCCGGAATGTTTTCAGACGGCCTTTTTATTACCTTAACCGAAAGGAAAAAACATGTTTTTGATGAATAGACGAACTCGAATACCCGTGACGGAATCTGTTGCCGGGACATACCCGACGATGGAAGAAGTGGAGCAACTGGTAGATAGGATGATGCTCAACAGCGATAGCGATGTCTGTTTGAATATCGTGCGGTCTGAAGAAGGCTATACGGTTCAATCGGTAAAGTGGCAATGAAAAACCGCCTTGTTTCCAAAGCGGCTTTTCGTGAGACGGGTAATCTCGTAGGGGTACGGCGATTATCCTTTTTTTATGGAGCAAAGACAAGATGATTTCGAAAATTTTAACGGCGGCGGCCGTGTCTCTGGCCTTGACCGCCCCTGTGGTGTCACAGGCAAATACAAAGTTGCTGACAGGCGATGCACGCTTGGCCTGCGAAGCCATATTGTGTCTGTCCACAGGCAGCCCCCCTTCCGAATGCCGACCGGCATTGAAGAAGTATTTTTCTATTAAGCTCAAACGTGCACACAAGACGCTGGCTGCCCGTAAAAACTTCCTGAAACTCTGCCCCTCATCCGACGGTACCGATAATTCGGCAATGATCGAATCTGTCGTTCACGGTCGTGGCCGGTAGGCCGGGCAGTCATTTATCAACCCACTGCCCCCGGTTTTTAGAAATTTTCCCGGGGGTAGGTTTCCCGGCGGGGTTCGCTCCGCCGGGCTTTTTACAGACCAAAGGCCGTCTGAAAGTGCGGTTTTTGGTGTGTGGAATATATCTGGGGCTGTTTTTCAGACGGCCTGTTTGTTTTTAAATCAACCAGTAAGGAATGAAAGATGAAAGAAGTTCACATTGTTGTGATGAGTAAAGGCGGGGTTGGTAAATCGTTTTCGACGACGATACTTGCCCAATATGTGAAAGCCAAAGCTGCAAATGTGCCCGTTTATTTTTTTGACACGGATCCCCAAAATCAAACGTTTGCCCGGTTCAAGGCACTTGAGCCGGAAATCGTGAACATCAAGAATGAAAACAATACCATCAATACCCGAGTATTTGACGGGCTGATGGGGAAACTCATCGGGGAAGACGGCATTGCCGTAATAGACACCGGAGCCGGTACATTTTTACCGCTGATGTCCTACATCGCGGAAAACTATATTGACGAACTGTTAATGGACAATGGTGTCCGGCTCATCCTTCATGTTCCGATAACGGGTGGTCAGGATTTGGTCGATTGTCTGAATACTTTGTCGCAACTGGCCGGCAGCATTGATGCCGAGATTGTCGTTTGGCTGAATCCGTATAAAGGCGCAATCGAATTGAATGACGGGACCTTCGGTTCCAAAAGAAAAGGTTTTACCGATTTTCCGGTGTACAAGGAGAACAAATCCAAAATCATCGGCATCATCAACATCGGACAACGGACTTCCGATACTTTCGGCAAAGACATCGAAATGATGACCCGTAACAGTCTGACCTTTTCCGAAATCACCACATCTCCGCTCTTCGATATTCTGTCCCGCCAGCGCATGAAGTTATTCCAACGCGATTTATTCAATGAATTGGAACAGTTGCCGATTTGGGTTAATCAGCCGAATGAAACGGATGTCTCCGATGAATAAGGAAGTAGAACATCTGATTGCCGAAACCTTCCGCTTAACCGGTGTCCGTCTGAGTGAAGACGACCCGGTTGTTGCGGTACTTTTGATGCAGCAGGATATTTTGGACACCGCGCTGGAAGAGTTTGGACAGAAGCAGGATGCTTCGCGCGAAGTATTCCTGCGGCAGTTGTCCGAACACGAAGCCAATATTACAAAGGCTGCTGCTGCCCTTGAACACTACCGGGAACAGATTTTGGCGGGGCTTCTTGTGCAGGTTGATGAGAAAAACAAGGATGCGGTAAACAAAATCTACGCAGCCGTACAAGGCCGCTTAATCCGAGACCTGCAAACAAGCAATGCGGAACTGACAGGCCGTCTGAAAATGATGCTGACGGCGGTGTCGGCCGGGTGGCTGTTGAGTTTGGTTTTAGCGGTATGGTTTTGTCTGAATCGGTAAATTACAAAAGCAACATGGGTTTTATTGCCTAACGGAAGGAAACTTGCTACTATGAATGCGCTGTTCAATAGCAGCGCAGGCTTGGCAGCCTGTTTCTTTCGTACAAGGCACAGAATGCCGCTTTTGCGGTTTTTTGTTTGCATAACGCGCCCCTATGGGCGAGCGCGTGTGGGAAGCCGCAAGGCTTGCTGTGCTCTTGTACCACAGTCTGCCAACCCGCACGTTGCTTGCTCACCCTGTTTGGCAGCAGGAAGCAAGTTTAAAAAACTTGTACAAGGAGTTCGTTATGAACAATCAAAATCTCATCCCCGTATTCAACGGCAAACTTTCCGATTCCTCCGAAAACTTACTCTGTGATGCACGCAAACTGCACGATTTTTTGCAGGTAAAAAGCAATTTCACAACGTGGATTGCCCGTCGCATAGAAGAATACGGCTTCGTGGAAAACCAGGATTTTTTGGTTTTCCAAAATTGGAACACCAAAAACGGGCAGCGCGGTGGCAATCGCAAAGCCGTCTCCGAATACCACATCACCCTAGACATGGCAAAAGAACTGGCAATGGTCGAGCGCAATGAACAGGGCCGCGCCGCCCGCCGCTATTTCATCGAGTGCGAGAAAAAACTGCACCAAGCGCAAAGGCCGTCTGAAAAGAAACGGCTGCCCGCCACCGTCAAACGCCATATCCGCAACCGTGAAGACCTGTCGTTTACCCGCCGTGACGAAAAAGGAAATCTGATAAATTGGTTTCCGCCGACAGACGAGCGCGGCATGTACGACTGGTACGAAGCCTACGCCGTCGGCGAAGCGTGGTTCGGCGAAGTGGTGGAGCTGGCGGGCAACAACCCCCAAGAGGCCTACCATGCCTTGCGGCTGGCTGCGCGGCTGATGGCGGATTATGCCCGAGATACGGCCAAGCAGGGTTTGGGTTTTGTGGAAGGCTTTTTCGACAAGATGGCACGTTACACGCTGGCAGCCGTCATCGAACACCGCAGCGGCGTAGTTTTTCCGTTTGCTGTCGGGCTGAACCGCCTCATTGATTTGGCAGCCTATCTGAAAAACGCTGCGCCTTTACCCGACAACGAATTGCGCTGGCAGGCATGGACGGAAAGCGAAGCGTGCCGTCACCGGTGTTACGAAATGAAACTGGCCGAACTTTCAGGTTTGCAAGCCTGATAAGCGGAAACCTGATGACACAGGCCGTCTGAAGATTTTCAGACGGCCTTTTGCAAACAAGGTAACGTTATGATTACAGATCCGAAACCGAACATCCGTTCGACGAAAGTCAATCCGTCGTTCATTCCGCCACCCGATGACTATCCCCACTACCGGCTGATACCGTTGAAGGATGCAGACAGTAACTACTGTCTGCTTTTTTATGTCTCCGTGGAGCATTACCTGATGCTCTGTCCGAAAGTAAAACGGTATGCCGCAATCAAAAAACTGGAACAGTTCGGGCAAACCGCACCGTTTCGGATTTTCGAGTGGATACCTTGAGAATTGTTACGGGTAATTACGGGAGATTACTGTGAAAACTTATGACGTAATCGAAGCGGCGGCCTATTGCAAATGCCACCCGGAAACGATTCGGGAATTCATCCGTGCAGGCGGTCTGAAAGCCTCAAAGCCGGGACGAAAATACTGTATTACTCAGTCTGCACTTGACGCATTTTTGTCCGAACAAGAAAATGCGCAGTTGCAGGCTTCGCTCGAAAGTAGGAGTGAAGAAAAATGCCGATTTACAAACGTGATAATGGCATCTGGTACGTTGACATCACAACGTCAGGTGGCCGCAGAATTCGACAGTCTGCTGGCACCAAAATCAGGGAAGAAGCGCAAGCGCTGCACAATAAACTAGCTTACGAGCTATGGCAGCAGCAACATTTGGGGCGGAAACCCGAACGGCTGTGGGAAGAAGCGGTCGTCCGATGGATTAACGAGAAAGGAGAGCAGAAAAAGAGTATTGATGACGACATCAGCCGGCTGCGCGGGCTATACCGGTTTCGCGGCGTATTCCTGCACCACATGACTCGGGATTTCATCATGGAAACCGTTCATGATCTGCCGTGCAGCAACAGCACCAAAAACCGTTATTTGGCTCTTATCCGTGCGATTTTGCGTAAAGCGGCGGACGAATGGCAATGGCTGGACAATGTACCCAAAATCACGCTCTACCGTGAAGCCAAACGGCGGATACGCTGGCTGTCTCATGAGGAAGCACAAAGATTGGCGGCGGCATTGCCGGAGTACATGTCCGACATGATGGTATTCAGTCTGGCCACCGGATTAAGGCAGCGGAATGTGCTGGATTTGAAGTGGGAACAAATCAACCTGCAACGAAAGACGGCATGGATTCATCCTGAAGATGCGAAGGCCGGGCGTGCGATTGGTGTTGCACTCAACCAAACGGCCGTTGGCGTATTGGAAAAACAGATGGGCAAACACCCGTCTTTTGTTTTTACCTATTCTAACGGTCATCCGGTCAAAAGCATCAGTTCGAGGATTTGGAAGAATGCTTTGGAAAAGGCGGGAATATCCGATTTCCGTTGGCACGATTTGCGCCATACTTGGGCAAGCTGGCTGGTTCAGGCCGGTGTGCCGTTGGCCGCGTTGCAGGAAATGGGCGGATGGGAAAGCATCAGCATGGTGCAACGGTATGCCCATCTTGCACCGGAACATCTGCATGAACATGCTGCATTATTGGACGGTGCCGGTCTGAATCATGGCACAAATTTGGCACACCCCAGAATAGGCGGCGGCAAAGAAAAAAGCCTAAACGCTTGTTTAGGCTGGAAAAAAGTGGTGGGTCGTGAAGGATTCGAACCTTCGACCAACGGATTAAAAGTCCGCTGCTCTACCGACTGAGCTAACGACCCGACAGGTGGCGGATAATACCGAAGCTGCGTCGGGCTGTCAACCGTCCGGCGTGCGGTTTTTCATTCGCCTGCTGCGGCCGCTCTGTGCGGCCGTATTGTTTGGTCATGCTGCATTAAAGCCATCCCAATATGCAGCATAAGGCAGCTGAATGTTGTAAGGCCGTCTGAATCTCGAGTACGCCGTTATGCGTTGCGGAAACTTTGTTGCGGGCATACTGCCGGTGGGCGGCATGGGGGTTTTGTTTTGCATCCATGTTTTGCCGAACCGTGCGCGCTGTTCTTTTTTGACAGCATAACCGCCCATTTATGTATTTTTAAATCCGACCCCGGGTCTAGAATGGTCTCAACCTCCAAACGCCTGTGGGAAACAGGCGGAAAACGGTGTAGTTGAATCGTTGTTTGGTTTTCCCAAGTTTGTTTCAGACGGTCTGTTTGGAACATCTGTAAACTATCGAGGAGATTATCATGGCAAAAATCGTGAATTCTTGGAATGACTTTGACCCGCTCAAACGGATTATCGTGGGTGTAGCCGACCACAGCTGCATTCCGCCGGAAGAGCCGGCCACTTCGGAAAAAGTACCCATCGACAGCGCAATGCGCGGTATGTGGGGTCCGCGTCCGCTGGAAACCGTTGAAAAAGCCAACGAGCAGTTGAACTATTTGGCCAAAGTTTTGGAAGAGCGCGGTGTAATTGTCGACCGCCCGACTCCGCTGCAATGGAACCAGCCGGTCATTACACCCGACTTCCGTACCGATTCAATGATGACCTGTATGCCGCCCCGTGACATCCTGCTGACCATCGGCAATGAAATCCTGTCGTCTGCCAACTCGTTCCGCTGCCGTTATTTCGAGTATCTGGCTTACTGGCCTCTGATGAAAAAATACTTTGAAGAAGATCCGGAATTTTTGTGGACACAGGCACCGCGTCCTCGTTTGACCGACAAGTCGTACAAACACAACTACTACGACGAGAAAATCTCTCTTGAAGAACGTTTGGAACGTACCGCCAACAAAGACTTCGTTACCACCGAGTGGGAACCGATGTGGGATGCCGCCGACGTGCTGCGTTTGGGTAAAGACCTGTTTATCCAACACGGTTTAACTACCAACCGTGCGGCAATGGAATGGTTCAAACGCTACTATCCCGATTTGACCGTTCACGCAGTCAACTTCCCGGGCGATCCGTATCCGATCCACATCGATGCTACTTTCGTTCCGCTGCGTCCGGGCTTGATTATCAACAACCCGCACCGTCCGTTGCCGAAAGAGCAACGTGCCATCTTTGAGAAAAACGATTGGCAGATCGTCGAAGCGGCACAACCGGCACACAAAGAACCGCCTCCGTTGTGTTACAGCTCTGTATGGCTGTCGATGAACTGCTTGGTTGTCGACCACAAAACCGTGATTGCCGAGGCCAGCGAAGTGTACCAGCTCGAGCAGATGGACAAACTGGGCATGAACGTGATTCCGGTGCCGTTCCGCGATGCCTACCCGTTCGGCGGTGCGCTGCACTGCGCCACAGCCGACGTGTACCGCGAAGGCGGCTGCGAGGATTACTTCCCGAACCGCAACTTCAAGGACGAAACGCTCGTATAAACGGGATGCGTTTGAATCCGAAGCTGTTACCGTGAGGTAATCTTGAAAGATAAGGGGATGTCTTGCGGCATCCCCTGCTTTTGTACCGTGTTCCGGCCCGACGGCGGGTTTCAGACGGCATCACGAACGCCAAAGCCGCCAACCCGTACAGGCCGTCTGAAAAACCGCCGGCAAACGGCAGATACGGCCGTAATACGGTTCCAGCTTCCTATCCGTTGCCGCAGACACGCCGGACGGCTTTTCAGACGGCCTTATCCGCCGCAACACCTTTCCCAGCGGAGGTTTAACCCATGAATACCCCTATCCACAGCTCGCCCATCAATAAGAAAACGGGCTTCATCAACGCCTTTATCGCCGCCACGCTGATGGGGTTTGTCGGCTTTTTCGCGCGCCACATCAACGCACAGGGCGACTTTATCGCGTTTTCCCGCATGGCCTGCGGCGCGATTCTGTTTTTCCTGATTCTGGCCGGGCGCGGCAAACTCTTTGAACTGAAGCAGCACAAGCTCTCTTGGCACATGATTGCCAGCGGCTTCTTTATGGGCAACTGCCTGTCGGCCTACGTTGCCGCCACCAAGCTCACTTCGATTACCAACGCGGTTTTCTTCATCTACATCGGCCCGATCATCTCCACGCTGCTGGCCGTGGTGTTCCTCAAGGAAAAAATGCGGCTGGTAACCTGGATTTCCGTGTTGGCGGTGTTTGCCGGCATGCTGCTGATTGTCGGACTGGTAAGCTACGATCCGGTTAAAGGGCTGACTGTCGGCATAGAGTTTTCAGAAAAAACCTTCGTCGGCGACATGCTCGCACTGTATTCCGGCGTCGGTTACGGCCTGTTCCTGTTTTTCAACCGCTTCCGCACCGAAGTGCCGGGCGATACCCGCGCGTTTTGGAACTTCCTGTTCGCGCTCATCGGCATCACCGTGCTGTTTGTGTTCACCAAACCCACAATCAGCCAGATGACTTCCACCGACTGGATGTGGTGGATCGCCATCGGCTTCGTCTGCGGCTTCGGCGCGCTGGGTACCTGCACGATTGCCACACGCCATCTGAAAGCGGTCGAGTTCGCCTGCGTGTCGTATTGGGAATGCGTGGTCGCACCCGTGTTCGTCGGCCTGATGATTTACGGCGAAAGCATCAGCGCACCGCAGCTTATCGGCGGCGCCCTGATCATCATCGGCGGCATGAGCGAGATGCTGGTCAGCCTGTTCACCCGCAGCAAAACCAACGGCGAAGCGGCGGAAACGCAAAACGCCACGCACGCGGGATAAACCGGCAACGGGATTTTCCGCAGCCCTGCACGCGCGCAGGCCGTCTGAAACCCCGTTTTCCCCGCATTGCGCCTGCGGCATCGGGCAGGCCGTACCTGTCCGATGCCGCAAAAGCGTTTTAAAAAGCCCCCTGCCTTTCCCATTTTTACAGGATTTTGCCGCAACCCCGAAATCTTTGCCCGCAACACGGTCTCTAATAAAAACAGGCATTCAAACCGCACACAAACACAGCCCGCACATCGGAGAGTCGGCAGGCCGTCTGAAAAAACCAAACCAACCGGCAACTTTCAGACGGCCTTCAAACAGATAACAAACCAATCAGGAGAAAATCATGTCCGCCATCACGCCCGACACATCCGCGCTGTCCGAAAGCGAACGTTCCGCCCTGCGCAAAGCCGCCATATCCAGCTTTATCGGCAACTTCGTCGAATGGTTCGACTACGCCGCCTACGGCTATCTGGCCGCCGTCATCGCCACCGTATTTTTCCCCAGCGCAGACAAAACCGTCGGTCTGATTGCCGCCTACGCCGTCTTCGCCATCTCATTCATCATCCGTCCCATCGGCGGCATCATTTGGGGACAGTGGGGCGACCGCTACGGCCGCCGCATCACGCTCTCCTGGTCGATACTGATTATGTCGGGCGCAACTTTCTGCATCGCCTTCCTGCCCACCTACCAGCAGGCCGGCATCGTCGCTCCGCTCCTGCTGCTGCTCATCCGTCTGGTGCAGGGCTTTTCCGCATCGGGCGAATACGCGGGCGCGTCCGCCTTTCTCGCCGAATACGCCCCCGCACACCAGCGCGGACTCTACACCAGCCTCGTTCCCGCCAGCACCGCCAGCGGCCTGCTGCTCGGTTCGCTGATGGTTGCGCTGATGCACACCGTGCTGACCGAAGCCCAACTCCACAGCTGGGGCTGGCGTCTGCCGTTCCTGCTGGCCGCACCGTTCGGCCTGGTCGGACGCTACATCCGTCTCCATCTCGAAGACACCCCCGTTTTCCGCGAAATGGAAGCACGGATGGACAAACAGGAAGAAAAACTTCCCATCACTCGGCTGGTTACCAACTACCGTCGCGAAATTCTCATTGCCTGCGGCACCGTCGCCCTCAACGCCGTCGCTTTTTACACCACCCTGAGCTACATGCCCACCTACTTGAGCGAAGAACTCGGCATGAGCGAAAGCGCATCGTTCACCGCATCCAGCGTCTCGCTGCTCAGCTACATCGGCTTCATCTTCATGATGGGCCACCTGTCCGACAAATACGGCCGCAAAACCCTGCTTACCGGCGCCTGCATCGCCTTTGCCCTGCTGTCCGTGCCGCTGTTCATGCTGCTCGAAACACAAGCATTTATGTGGATACTGTTTGTCATGGTCGTATTCGGCGCGATTCTCGCCATGAACGACGGCACGCTGCCCAGCTTCCTGACCGAAATCTTCCCCACTTCCCTGCGCTTCAGCGGCTTCGCCTTCTGCTTCAACCTCGGCAACGCCCTGCTTGGCGGCACCGCTCCGCTGGTGGCCACCACCCTCATTTACGAAACCGGCAACAAACTTGCGCCCGCATGGTATCTCGCCGCCATCGCCGTCGTCGCCCTGATTGCCATCATGTTCAGCCGTGAAACCGCCAACAAAGAACTGCTGCGTGAAGAAACCGTGTTGCCCGAAAACGCACAACACGGCAGCCGCACAGAATAGCGTTTGCCCGCAGGTTCCTGCCGATAAGCATCAAAGGCCGTCTGAAAACCGATTTTCAGACGGCCTGCTTCACAACCGCTCCCTCCGTACGGTTACGCGCCTTAAGGGCGCTAACCGTACCTACAACAGCCGCGGGATAACCGTAACAATCGTAGGTACGGTTAGGCCGCAAGGCCGTAACCGTACGCAACGGCGGCAACCGTGCGAAATAACGTTCAACTTGCAGAGATACCGCTTGCAGAAACACCGAAGGCCGTCTGAAAACGATTTTCAGACGGCCTGCTTCACAGCGGCTTTCTCCGTACGGTTACGCGCCTTTAAGGGCGCTAACCGTACCTACAACGGCTGCGGCATAACGTTTCTGCGGATCGGGCAGGCCGCCGTCCGCCGAAACCGCCAATCGGCATATCCGAACCGAATGCCGTTATTCGGCAAAACAACGGATGCCGTCCGACATCAGGCCGTCTGAACGCTGCCGCCGGCCGTTTCGTAATCCTGCGCCTGTGCTTCGATGCGGTAGGCGGCGGGCGTGATGCGGCGGTGCTGTTTGAAAATCACGGTGAAATGGGAAGGCGAGTTGAAATCCAGTTCTTCGGCGATTTCGGCAACGGTCATCGACGTGCCGGCCAGCAGGTTGCAGGCGACACGGATTTTCTGTTTCAGCAGGTAACTGTGGAAGGATTCGTTGAAACACTGGCGGAATTTCTGCTGGAAATTCGATACCGACATGTGGACTTTGGCGGCGGCTTCGGCCACCGAGCCTTTGCGGGTGATGTGGGCGTTGATGTATTCGTTGACGGTTTGGCAGAAATGCAGGCTGCCGCTTTTGATCCGGCAGCGGCAGTCAATCAGGCCGCATTCGGGCATCTTTTTGTCGAGATGGCTGGCCAGCAGGATGATTTTGTTGAGGTATTTCAAAGAGAAACTGTTGTTGAGTTCGCGGTAGGTGCGGTAGATGAGGCGCGCGTCTGCGTTTTGGTAAAGCAGGCCGCATTTGCCGTTTTCGAGCAGGGTTCGGATGCCGAGCCAAAAGGGGGAAGCGGTGAAGTCGGCGCCGAACGTGCCAAGGTTGAGCGACAGGCTGTCGGCGGGTTCGTCGCGGGGAGCCGTGCCGTAGAGTACATAGGGGGAAAGGAACAATGCGCTGCCTGCCGGCAGGATGAATTCGTCTGCCGTGCCGATGGTAACGGCCAGCGGGCTGCCGCCTGCGAGCAGCAGTTTGGCGTAGGGGTGGAACCTGCTTTCTGTTCCGGCCGGGGGAACGGTTTCTTTGTTGAACAGGACGAATCCGCCCTCTCCCGTTCCGGCGGTATATTGTTGTGCTTTCTCCATGATATTGCTTCCGTTTTTTCGGTGGTTCGGTTGCGAAAATCTGCAAAGCCGTCTGAAAAACTGTCGCGTCGCCGTTTTTCAGACGGCCTGTTCGGGGATTGCTTGTGCCGAAATTAAGCCTGTATTCTCCTGATTTTGCAAGTAACAGTATTTGCATAAACAATCTGTTTTTTAACCTTTGCTTTCTAAGCAGTTTTAGCATTTTTCCATAAAATTATGCCGTATCGGACGTTACGGCGACGGATGCGCAAACCGTGCGGAACCGAGTCTGGCTCGGTGTTGCGTTTCCCTATCGGGCGGCTGCGGCACAGGTGGAAAACGATTGCAAAAATATCTTGACGGTTTATCAAAAAAGTTTTTTTTACGCAAAACTTAACCCAATCTCACTCAACAAGCCACAATCTTATCTAAATAAAAAAAACAGTCGGAGTAGTCTGTACATACTGACAGCAGCCGGTCGGTTTTATCATTCGGAACATTCCGTTTCAGACGGCCTTGACTGTTTTGCCGAAGGCCGTCTGAAAACGGTATCTGATGATTTATCTGTTACGGACAAAAATACGAAAGGATTGACGGTTATGTCTTCAGGCAACCCGAAACTTAAACTCGGCGCACTGACTGCGCTGGTCATCGGTTCGATGATCGGCGGTGGGATTTTTTCACTGCCTCAAAACATGGCTGCTGGCGCAGAATCCGGTGCGATTCTCATCGGCTGGGCAATTACGGCGATAGGCATGCTGTGTTTCGCTTTCGTATTCCAAACACTCGCCAACCGCAAACCCGATTTGAATAACGGTGTATACGCCTATGCCAAAGAAGGCTTCGGTAATTATCTGGGTTTTTCTTCCGCATGGGGATACTGGATTAGCGCGTGGATCGGCAACGTGAGTTATTTCGTACTGCTGTTTACCACCGCGTCGCTGTTCGTGCCCGCATTCAAAGGCGGCAACTCGCCTGCGGCCATCGCGGCGGCTTCCGCGTTGATGTGGGGCATTCATTTCATGGTATTACGCGGTATTAAAGAAGCCACGTTTGTGAACACTGTGGTTACCATTGCCAAAGTCGTGCCGCTGGTTACCTTTATTGTGTTCGCGCTGTTTGCGTTCAATTCGGATGTGTTCACAACCGATATTTGGGGCGCATCCAATCCGGCGCTCGGCAGCGTTACCGAACAGGTAAAAAGCATGATGCTGGTAACGGTGTGGGTGTTTATCGGAATCGAGGGCGCAAGCGTGTATTCCGAACGCGCAGAACGGCGGAGCGATGTCGGCAAAGCAACGGTGCTGGGGTTTCTCTGCATTTTGGCACTGTTGGTATCGGTTAACGTATTGTCTGCCGGCGTGATGCGCCAAGCCGAACTGGCCGGCTTGAAAGACCCGTCGATGGCTTATGTGATGGAGCGAATCGTCGGATCATGGGGCGCGACGTTTATTTCGATAGGGCTGATTATTTCGCTTTTGGGCGCACTGCTGTCATGGCTGTTGCTGGCGGCGGAAAGCCTGTATTCGGCATCGAAAGACGGCACCATGCCCGCGGTGCTGCACAAGGAAAACGACAAAGGCGTGCCCGTAAATGCGCTGTGGGCATCGAACCTGAGCATGCAGGTGTTTCTGATTTTGGCGCTGTTTTCCGAAGGCACTTATTTGAGTTTCGTGAAACTCGCCACGTCGATGATTCTTGTGCCCTATCTCTTTTCCACCGCCTATGCCGCGCTGATTGCGTGGCGCGGGGAAACGTATGAAGCCGACCGCCGCAACCGCACCAAAGACCTGACCGTCGCGCTTATCGGCGTGATATACGGCGTGTGGCTGATTTATGCGGCCGGACTGAAATACCTGCTGCTCTCGTCGCTGCTCTACGCCCCGGGCGTACTGGTTTACCTGAAAGCGCGGCGCGAACAGGGCGAACGGGCATTCAACGGCATCGAAAAAGTCTATCTGGCCGTGGTGCTGGCAACCGCCGCCTTTGCCGCCTTTGCACTCGCCCGCGGCGACCTGACGCTGTAACACGACACGGCGGAACGCCCTTTGCGAACCGCACGGTTCAAGGCCGTCTGAAAACGGCCTGCCGGATGCCGAACGCCCCCTTACCCGTTTTTCAGACGGCCTGAACAACCGCCTGATCCATAAACAACCGACAAAACGACACAAGGAGATTCATCATGCCGACAACCAAACCCGGTGTTTATTCCGAAGTAGGGAAACTCAACGAAGTCCTCGTCTGCGCGCCCGGACTGGCGCACACGCGGCTCACGCCCGACAACTGCGACAGCCTGCTGTTCGACGACGTATTGTGGGTCGGCCAGGCCAAACGCGACCACTTCGACTTCGTGACCAAAATGCGCGAACGCGGCGTCAACGTGCTCGAAATGCACAACCTGCTCACCGAAACCGTTTCCGACCCCGCCGCGCTCAAATGGATACTCGACCGCAAATTCACCGCCGACAACATCGGCCTGCACTTCATGCACGAGTTCCGCCACTGGTTTGAAGCGCTGGATGCCCGCACACAGGCCGAATACCTGATCGGCGGCGTAACCGTGGGCGACCTGCCCGACGACTTCCGCAGCGACACCGCCGCGCTCATCCACGCCAGCCAAGGCACGTCCGGCTTCGCCATCCCGCCGCTGCCCAACACCCAGTTCACCCGCGACAACACCAGTTGGATTTACGGCGGCGTTACCGTCAACCCGATGTATTGGCCGGCGCGCCGTCAGGAAACCCTGCTCACCACCGCCATTTATAAATTCCACCCCCACTTCACCCAAAACGGCGGCGTGAAAATCTGGTGGGGCGACCCCGACGAAGACCACGGCCACGCCACGCTGGAAGGCGGCGACGTTTTCCCCGTCGGCAACGGCGTGGTACTCATCGGCATGGGCGAACGCACCTCGGTTCAGGGCATTACCCAAGTCGCCAAACGGCTGTTTGAAGAAAACGCCGCCCAGCGCGTCATCATCGCCGCCCTGCCGAAAACCCGCTCCGCCATGCACCTCGACACCGTGTTCACGTTCTGCGACCGCGATTTGGTTACCATCTTCCCCGACGTGGTGGACAACATCACCGCCTTCAGCCTCCGTCCCGACGAAGGCAAACCCGGCGGGCTGGACATCCGCAAGGAAGGCAAACCGTTCGTCAGCGTCGTTGCCGAATCGCTCGGCCTGTCGTCGTTGCGCGTGGTGCAGACCGGCGGCGACAACTACGCTTCCGAACGCGAACAATGGGACGACGGCAACAACGTCGTCGCGCTCGAACCGGGCGTGGTGGTCGGCTACGACCGCAACACCTACACCAACACCCTGCTCAGAAAAGCCGGCGTGGAAGTCATCACCATCAATTCCGCCGAACTTGGCCGCGGACGCGGCGGCGGACGCTGCATGACCTGCCCGATTTCGCGCGACGCGGTGGATTATTGACACCGGCGCACGCGGCGTACAATCACGGCAGCGCGGCAAAGGCCGTCTGAAAATCTGAAAAACAGCATTCTCCCGCTCCTGCGGGAAGTCCGGAAAAGGCGATAAACCGCAAATTTGCTTGAACGGAATTCCGGCAACCGCCCTGCCGTTTGCTTATTGAACCACCCCGTTTCAGACGGCCTTACCGACAGGCCGTCTGAAACCCCCGAATTTCATCAAACAACCCCTAAGGAGAACCATCATGGCTTTCAACCTCCGCAACCGCCACTTGCTCAGCCTCGTCAACCACACCCCCGAGGAAATCCGCTTCCTGCTCAAACTGTCTGCCGACCTGAAAGCGGCCAAATACGCAGGCACCGAACAGCAGCGGATGAAGGGCAAAAACATCGCGCTGATTTTCGAAAAAACCTCCACCCGCACCCGCTGCGCGTTTGAAGTCGCCGCCTACGACCAAGGCGCGCGCGTTACCTACATCGACCCGACTTCATCCCAAATCGGCCACAAAGAAACCATGAAAGACACCGCCCGCGTGCTCGGCCGCATGTACGACGGCATCGAATACCGCGGCTTCAAACAGTCGGTGGTGCAGGAACTCGCCGACTACGCGGGCGTGCCCGTGTTCAACGGCCTGACCGACGAATGGCATCCCACCCAGATGCTCGCCGACGTGCTGACCATGCAGGAACACAGCGGCAAACCGCTGCACGAAATCAGCTACACCTATCTGGGCGACGCACGCAATAATGTCGGCAACTCGCTGCTGCTCATCGGCGCCAAACTCGGCATGGACGTACGCATCGGCGCACCCAAAGAGCTGTGGCCGACCGACGAACTCGTCGCCCAATGCCGCAAATTCGCCGAAGAGAGCGGAGCACGCATCACGCTCACCGAAGACGCCGCCGAATCGGTGAAAGGCACGGATTTCGTGTACACCGACATCTGGGTGTCGATGGGCGAACCCATCGAAGCATGGGGCGAACGCATCAAATGGCTGATGCCCTACCAGGTCAACGCCGCGCTGATGAAAGCCGCCGGCAACCCGCGCGTGAAATTCATGCACTGCCTGCCTTCGTTCCACAACAGCGACACCAAAGTCGGCAAACAGGTCGCCGAACAGTATCCCGAGCTGGCCAACGGCATCGAGGTAACCGAAGACGTGTTCGAATCGCCCTACAACATCTCGTTCGACCAGGCCGAAAACCGCATGCACACCATCAAAGCCGTGATGGTGGCCTCGCTGGGCGACTAGCCGTACAAAGCGCGGACAAGGCCGTCTGAAAGGCCGAATCCGCACCGCCGCCCTGTTTCCCGGCAGTTAAGGCCGTCTGAAAAAAGGGCGCAGCCCCGCCCCTTTCCACATAGGGAAGGGACGGGAAAAAAGCGGCCAAACGCAGTTTCGCCCGCATCCGGACAAAACCGTGCCCGCAAACCGCCGTCGCCGCTCCCCAAACAAACACAGGAGAAACCACCATGCGTATCGTCATCGCCCTGGGCGGCAACGCCCTGCTGAGACGCGGCCAGCCCATGACCGCCGAAAACCAACGCGAAAACGTCAAAACCGCCGTCGGCCAAATCGCCAAAGTCCAGCCCGGCAACGAAATCGTCATCGCCCACGGCAACGGCCCCCAAGTCGGCCTGCTCGCCTTGCAGGGCGCGGCCTACGACGCCGTCGAAACCTATCCGCTCGACGTGCTCGGCGCGCAAACCGAAGGCATGATCGGCTACATGATCGAACAGGAACTCGGCAACCTTCTGCCCGCCGAAACCCCGTTCGCCACCCTGCTGACCCAAGTCGAAGTCGATAAAAACGACCCCGCCTTCAAAAACCCCACCAAACCCATCGGCCCCGTGTACAGCAAAGAAGAAGCCGAAAAACTGGCTGCCGAAAAAGGCTGGAGCATCGCCCCCGACGGCGACAAATACCGCCGCGTCGTCGCCAGCCCGCGTCCGAAACGCATCTTCGAAATCCGCCCCATCCAATGGCTGCTCGAACGCGGCTCCATCGTCATCTGCGCAGGCGGCGGCGGCATCCCCACCGTGTACGATGCCGAAGGCCGTCTGAACGGCATCGAAGCCGTCATCGACAAAGACCTGTGTTCCGCCCTGCTCGCCGCCGAACTCAAGGCCGACATGCTGCTCATCGCCACCGACGTCGATGCCGCCTACGTCGATTACGGCCAACCCACCCAGCGCGCCATCCGCGCCGCCGACCCCGATTCCCTGCGCAAAATGTCGTTCAGTTCCGGTTCGATGGGGCCCAAAATCCAAGCCGCCATCGAGTTCGCCGAAAACACCGGCCACACCGCCGTTATCGGCGCGCTGGCCGACATCGAAGAAATCGTCAAAGGCACGGCAGGCACACGCGTGAGCACCGCCGAAACGGGCATCACCTTCCGTTAAGGCCGTCCGAAACCGACCGAAAAGGCCGTCTGAAAACCCGTAGGTACGGTTAGCCGCTCCAGCGGCGTAACCGTACGCACCTTTCAGACGGCCTTTACTTGTTCAGGCCGTCTAAAAACCAACTATCCCGACACCTTTGCAACACTTCCCAAACCGTTTAGGTACGGTTGGCTGCCCCAAGCGGTAACCGTACACACACTTTTCAGACGGCCTTTACTTTAACTTGTTCAGTCCGTCTGAAAAACCCAAACATCACAACCTTCCTCGTTCTACGGCAAACGGACATCAGATTTTTCAGACGGCCTTTTCCGCCGGTGCGTACGGTTACGGCGTACCGCCTAACCGTACCTACGTTATCTGTGTTTTCCGCATTCGGATATCGCATTGGCCGCATACAGGCAAGCCGCCAAGACAGATTGCCCAAACTTCCGTCATTCCCGCTCAGGCGGGAATCCATATTTGAAATCCGCATCTTTTACCCAACAAATACCAGCACCCCCGTAGGTACGGTTAGCCGCCCCAAGCGGCGTAACCGTACACACACTTTTCAAACGGCCTTTACTTGTTCAGTCCGTCTGAAAAACCCAAACATCACAACCTTCCTCGTTCTACGGCAAACGGACATCAGATTTTTCAGACGGCCTT
>NZ_JBHCJY010000012.1:0-4732 GCF_041804105.1 Neisseria sp. | reverse complement strand
ATTCCCGCAAGTAAAAATGCAGACGGATGGAGCGGGAAACGAGTCTCGAACTCGCGACCTCAACCTTGGCAAGGTTGCGCTCTACCAACTGAGCTATTCCCGCATTGACGGCATTTTTATGAAATTTGGAGCGGGAAACGAGTCTCGAACTCGCGACCTCAACCTTGGCAAGGTTGCGCTCTACCAACTGAGCTATTCCCGCTAGGGTACTTTAAATTGGATTCGGAATGGAGCGGGAAACGAGTCTCGAACTCGCGACCTCAACCTTGGCAAGGTTGCGCTCTACCAACTGAGCTATTCCCGCCGAATCAAATCAGGTTCCGCGTTTTTTGCGAAGAACGCATTATTATGGATTTGGCAGAATGCGTCAAGTTTTTTTGGTGATGAAATATGGTTGTTTCCGGTTTGTTTTTTTACGGTGTTTTGTCAATAGCTATAAGGGGAATGTTGGAAAGAGGGTTTTGATGACTCATTGCTTTGTTAATTTCTCATTATTAAGATAAAGGCAAGATAAAGGCCGTCTGAAACAGTATTTTTCAGACGGCCTGTGTTTTTTGATTTATTCGTCCGCCCGGATTCGGTGTAAAAACCGTTTGGTCCGTTCGTGTTGCGGGTTGCGGAACAGGGTTTCGGGGGAACCTTGTTCGACGATGACGCCGCCGTCCATGACGACGACTACATCGGCTACTTCCATAGCGAATTTGATTTCGTGTGTTACCACGGCCATGGTCCAGCCTTCCTGTGCCAATTCCTTCATGGTGTTGAGTACATCCTGAACCAGTTCGGGGTCGAGGGCGGAGGTGGGTTCGTCGAAGAGCATCAGCTCGGGTTGGATGGCGAGTGCGCGGGCGATGCCGACGCGTTGCTGCTGGCCGCCGGAAAGCTGGTAGGGGTACAGCTCGGTTTTGTCACCCAAACCGACTTTTTCCAGAAGGTTGACTGCTGCTGCGCGTGCTTCGGACGGGGACTTGCCTTGAACGGCTACGGGACCTTCCATCACGTTTTCGAGTGCGGTTTTGTGCGGAAACAGATTGTATTGCTGGAACACCATGCCCGATTTCCGGCGCAGGGCGAGAATGTCTTTTTTGGACGGATTTTGTGCGAAATCGATGGAGAGCGGGTTTGCGCCGTCGAATGTAATTGCGCCCTGCTGCGGTGTTTCGAGTGCGTTCAGACAGCGTAGGAAGGTGGTTTTGCCCGAACCGGAGGGGCCGAGAATAACGACGACGCTGCCTTTGGCGATGTCCAAATCGATACCGCGCAGGATTTCGTTTTGCCCGAAGGCTTTGTGGATGTTGCGGATTTTTATCATGGGGGTTATCTGTCAGGCGGGTTGGTAGGCTGCTTTTCTTGATTGGATGGAAACTGTTTTTCAGACGGCCTGTGGTTGTAAAACGGCCAGAGGCCGTCTGAAAATCCGATTGGCCGTTATTGCTGAACAAATAGTGAATCGCTGTTTTATTTTCAACCCATTGAATAAAAAATAGATTTGTAGTTGGAAATATTTTCTAATGTGCATGCCAAACGGTACGGTTCAGGTTTTCAGACGGCCTTACGGCACGACAGGCCGTCTGAAAAATTATCAGGGAACGAGTCCGCCAAGTTGCGTTGCAGCTAACGGCAGATTTTCGCGTTCTCTTGCGGCTATTTCGCCACATAGCGGTCGAGCCGTTTTTCCAGTTTGGCCTGCACCCAAAACAGCACCCAACAGAAACACCAGTAAATCAGTCCTGCTTCGATATAGATGGGCAGGAAGTCGTAACTGCGGTTGGCAATCTGCGAGGCCGTCTGAAAAAGTTCGGTAACGGTAACGACGGATGCCAGCGAGGTGTTTTTGAACAGGCCGATGAATTCGTTGCTCAAGGGCGGTACGGATACGCGGAACGCCTGCGGCATGATGATGCGGCGGAATGTCTGCATATAGGTCATGCCGATGGAAAATCCTGCTTCCCACTGGCCTTTGGGTACGCTCAGAATCGCTGCGCGGATGGTTTCGGAAGCATATGCGCCGATGTTGACCGAGAAACCGATAATCGCGGCGGGAATCGGGTCGATATAGATACCGACGGCAGGCAGGCCGTAGAACACGATACAGACTTGCACCAGAATCGGTGTGCCGCGTATGGCTGAGATGTAGAAATTGGTTGCGGTCAGCGCAACGCGGTGCAGCCAGCCGCCTTCGGGCATCACGCGCACCAATGCGGTGGCGACGGCAATGATCATGCCGATGGCGAACGATGCCACCGCCAGCGGCACGGATACGATGAAACCGGCCTTGACCATAGGCCAAAACGCGCCGATAACCAAATCGGCGCGCGTTTCCGTCATAAACGGCAGGGAAGCGAGAAAATTATTTAACACTGATGTCTTTTCCGAAGAATTGTTCGCCCAGTTTTTTCAGCGTACCGTCGGCTTGCAGTTCTTTCATTGCGCCGCTGAATTTTGCCAAGGCTTCGTCGTTGCCCTTGTTGACAATCAGGCCGGCACCGACTTTTTCCGCGGCAGGGGCGGTCCAAGCGATTTTGACGCCGGCGTTCGGATTTTTCTTCAGATAGTCCAGCACCGCCAGTTCGTCGTTGAGCGTTACGTCGGCGCGTTTTTGCTCGATAACGGTCAGCGATTGCGCCAAGCCGTCGACAGGTACAATTTCCGCTTTGGCTGCCGTGGCGCGTTCGCCGTAGTTGCTGGTCAGCGATTGCGCCGCTTTTTTGCCTGCGATTTCGCTGATGTCTTTAATCGGGCTGTCTTTCCGTACCACCAATACCGCACCGCTCCAGCTGTAAGGCTCCGATTTGTCGAATGTTGCCTGACGTTCGGGACTGGTCAGGCCGACTTGGTTGGCCACAACGTCGAAACGGCCTGCTTTCAAACCGGCCATCATCGCATCCCATTTGGTTTCTCTGAATTCGACTTTTACGCCCAATTTTTCAGCCACCGCACGGGTAACTTCCACATCGTAGCCGGTCAGTTTGCCGCTTTCGTCATGGTAGGTAAACGGTGCGTAGGTGCCTTCCGTACCGACAGTAATTGTACCTTTGCTGTTGATGCGTTCGATCAGTGAACCGGAAACGGCAGCCGCAGGTGCTGCGGATGCGGAAGAAGCCGAACCGCCGCCGCTTTCTTTGCCGCCGCAGGCAGCCAATACGAGTGCGGCGGTACAGCCGAATACGAATTTTTTCAACATAACGGAATTCCTTTTGTGTCGTGTATTGGGAAAATGAAAGCGCGATTGTACGGGATTTGTCGAACCGTTTCAAAGAATGCTTGGCTATATTGCTTAGAACGGAACAGCGGAAAACAACCGCATAGAGACAGGCCGTCTGAAAAAGCGGCTTTATCTGCCGATAACGGTTTTATGGTACAATTCTAAAGTTTAACAGCTTATTTTTCAAAAGGTTTACACAATGATTTCTACCAACGGCATTACCATGCAGTTCGGCGCGAAGCCGCTGTTTGAAAACGTGTCCGTCAAATTCGGCGAGGGCAACCGCTACGGCCTGATCGGTGCCAACGGCTCGGGCAAATCGACGTTTATGAAAATTTTGGGCGGCGATTTGGAGCAGACCGCCGGCGAAGTGGCGATTGAAAACGGCGTGCGCTTGGGCAAGCTGCGCCAAGACCAGTTTGCTTACGAAGACATGCGCGTGCTGGACGTGGTGTTGATGGGGCACACCGAAATGTGGGCGGCGATGACCGAACGCGACGCGATTTACGCCAACATGGAAGCCACCGAAGACGACTACATGCGCGCGGCCGATTTGGAAGCCAAGTTCGCCGAATACGACGGCTACACCGCCGAAGCGCGTGCGGCCGAACTGTTGAGCGGCGTGGGCATTTCCGAAGATTTGCACAACGCGCAAATGAGCGAAGTCGCCCCCGGTTTCAAACTGCGCGTATTGCTCGCGCAAGCCCTATTCTCCAAACCCGACGTGCTGCTGCTCGACGAGCCGACCAACAACTTGGACATCAATACCATCCGCTGGCTGGAAGGCGTGTTGAACGAATACGACAGCACCATGATCATCATCAGCCACGACCGCCACTTCCTGAACGAAGTCTGCACCCACATGGCCGATTTGGACTACAACACCATCACGATTTACCCGGGCAACTACGACGACTACATGCTCGCCTCCGCCCAATCCCGCGAGCGCGCGCTGAAGGACAACGCCAAAGCCAAGGAAAAACTGCAAGAGCTGCAAGAATTCGTGGCGCGTTTCTCGGCCAACAAATCCAAAGCCCGCCAAGCCACAAGCCGTCTGAAACAGGCCGACAAGATTAAATCGGAAATGGTGGAAGTCAAACCTTCGACCCGCCAAAACCCGTATATCCGTTTTGAAGCCGACGAAAAAGCCAAGCTGCACCGTCAGGCCGTGGAAGTGGAAAAACTGGCGAAGCGTTTTGAAACCCAGTTGTTCAAAAACCTGAACTTCATCTTGGAAGCCGGCCAACGCCTGGCGATTATCGGCCCCAACGGTGCGGGTAAATCCACCCTGCTGAAACTCTTGGCCGGCGCGTACAACGCCGAATATTCAGACGGCCTCACGCCCGACGAAGGCACCGTCAAATGGGCGGAAAAGGCCAGCGTCGGCTACTATCCGCAAGACCATGAAAACGATTTCGACGTGGACATGGACTTGAGCGAATGGATGCGCCAATGGGGTCAGGAAGGCGACGACGAGCAAGTCATCCGCGGCACTTTGGGACGTTTGCTCTTCGGCAGCAATGATGT
>NZ_JBHCJY010000011.1:0-3976 GCF_041804105.1 Neisseria sp. | reverse complement strand
TTACTGCCCAGCGACACGGCCACGATTTCGCTGATTTTGCCCGCTTCTTTCAAGCGCACGGCTTCTTCTACGGCCACTTCGTCAAACGGGTTCATCGACATTTTGACATTGTCGATATCCACGTCCGAACCGTCGGTTTTCACGCGGACTTTAACGTTGTAATCCACCACTCGTTTTACGGCAACCAGTGCTTTCATAAACTCTCCTTGAGCCGGGCTTCCGGCAGTAATCGGTTAAACGGTTTTTGCAGAAAAAACAAAACGCCCGTTCTGCAAAAACGGCTCGCACCGCCAAACGGAATAGGGATTATACCCGAATTAAAGTAATTGCTCTCAAGCATTTATATGATGTATGGCAAATATCGGGAAACTACACAGGCCGTCTGAAAACGGCATGATGGCAGCCCTGCTTTCATTTTTCAGACGGCCTCAGATTTGGCCCGAATACATGATAACAAGCTCTGATACACATCTCCCGCATCAGGAATCTGCGCCACATTGCCGAGATTCACTGCCCACGGCGAAACCTGTACGCCGGTTTTGGCCGGGTCGGTATCGGTATAGATGCCGACAACAGGCGTATCCAGCGCATTGGCAAGGTGCAGCAGGCCGGTATCCACACCAATCACGCCGGCGGCATTATCGAGCAGAAAAGCGGCCTGTAACAGGTTCAGCTTGTCGCACACGCGGGCAAACGGCAGTTTGGCGGCAATGTTTTCCGCCCGCAGTTTTTCCGTTTCATTACCCCACGGCAGGTAAACGGGGCTGCCGCTGCCATCATACAGCTTTTGCAATAAGTTGAGCCAACAATCCTGCGGCCACAGTTTGCTGTCGCGGCTGGTGGCGTGCAGGGCAACGTAATAATGCCCGGGCAGATTGTTCAAACGGCCTTCCGGCGGCACCGCCAAACCGAAACGCTGCTCGGCGGGCATTTCGTAGCCGAACGCCTGTGCAAACAAAGCACGGTTGCGCCAAACGGCGTTTCTGCCCTTAGGCACGGCATAAGTTTGGTTATAGGTTAGCGCCGCCCAGCGTTCGCGTGCGCTGTTGAAATCCAAGCCTTTCACGGGCGCATTGGCGGTTTTTGCAAACAGCGCGCTCTTCATCAACCCTTGGCTGTCTAACACAAAATCGAATTGCTGCCGTTGCAAAACGTTTTTCAGACGGCCTATTTCGCACCATGTTTCCGCCCGGTTCAATTGTTTGCGCCATTGCCGCCAGCGTATCGCATGCACTTCTTTCACAAACGGATGCAAACGGGCGATGTCGGCAAAACCCGCTTCGCTCAACCAATGCAGTTCCACATCAGGGCGCATACGCGATAAATCGCTCACCGCAGGCAGTGTGTGAATTAAATCGCCCATGCTCGAGAGCCTTACCAACAGTATTTTCATTGCGCCAAATCCGTCAATAACCGTCATGTTTCACGTGAAACACAATCAAACTATTGATTTTTAATATAATCTGAAATCGTATCGGCGTTTTCCAACACCACCGCGCCGGCATCTATCATTTCGTTCCATGCCGTTTCCACGGTTTCAGGCGCGATGCCCCGGCATGCTGCCGCATTCACGACCACTTTCCAGCCGCCGCCTTTCAAAAGCTGCAAAACCGTTGTTTTTACACAATAATCCGTGGCCAATCCGCCCACAATAATGATTTCTGCCCCTTTGCTGCGCAACCATTCGAGCAGTCCCGTGCTGAGCTTTTCACCGATGTCGTGAAAACAGGCGCCGTAAGGGTGGAATTCGGGATCGACGCCTTTCCATACGCAATAATCGTATTCTTTGGCCGACGGCAGGCCGTCGAGCAGCTCGTAACCCCTGCTGCCCACAATCGCGTGGGAAACCCAAGTAACATCGGCTTCGGGCAGGCCGGTGGGCTTGAGCATATCGGCCGCATCCGCCACCAGCCATTTGGCTGCGGGGCTATGCGCGTCTTTTGTCATCACCCGCAAATCCGCCAATGCAGCCTGCGCGTTCAGCTCCGCCACAATCGTATCGCCTTCAACCACCGGCAGCTCGTTCGGGCATAACGGCGAAAAGGTTTTCTGGGCATCAACGTCTATCGACACTATCATAAAACAGGCTCTCGGTTTTCAGCAGCCGCCATTATAGCAAAGGCCGTCTGAAACCGATAACGGTGTTATGATGCACCTTTTCAACGGCTTTTCAGACGGCCTTATGCAACACACCATCACCCCCATCGCCACCGTGCATTCCCCCTACAAGCAAAAATTCGGCGTTGCCCGCCAGCCCGGCCTCGTGCCCGCCGCCGAAGTGTGCATTGAGCTTGAACCGGCTTTTTCCGCCGACAGCGTGCGCGGGTTGGAAAATTTCGATTATGTGTGGATCAGTTTTATTTTCCACGACGTTTTAAACGAAGGCTGGTCGCCGCTGGTGCGGCCGCCGCGCTTGGGCGGCAAACAGAAAATGGGGGTGTTTGCCACCCGCAGCCCGCACCGGCCCAACCATCTCGGCCTGTCGCTGCTGAAGCTCGAACGCATCGAAACCGCCCGCCCCGTGCGCCTGTATTGCAGCGGTGCCGACCTGCTCGACGGCACGCCCGTCGTCGATATCAAGCCCTATATTCCGTTTGTGGAAGCCAAACCCGATGCCGCAGGCGGTTTCGCCGCCGCCAAGCCAAACGAATTGTCTGTAAGCTGGCAGCCCGGCTGCGGCGCGGAGCATCTTACCCGGGCCGAGCGCGACTTAATCGGCCAAAGCATCGCCCAAGACCCGCGCCCCGCCTATCAGGATATTCCCGAACGGGTGTATGCGATGGATATTTCGGCCTACGGTGTGAAGTTTCAAATCAACGGCAACAACGCCGTAGTGCTGGCGGTAGAAAAACGCGGTGCGGAATAAATTTACAACAAATTGATTCGTTTGAACTTTAATCGCATCAGGCCGTCTGAATAGGATTAAGACGGAACATCTGCAAAACACCGCTTCCCACACCGGCCAAAAAACCGGGCCGTAAGTTTTACCGCCGTCATCCGTCTAAATCGTGCATCACAGCCCACACCTGTCCGTCCGTTTTTATGAAACCGGCCCGCTACCCCAACCGATAAGGAGAATACCATGAAAAAACTGCTCGCCGCTTTACTTTGCGCCGCTTCTTTCGGCGCCTACGCCCAAGCCGACATCATCGTGCCCGTGTCGCGGCTCGACATCGAAAAAGGCAACACCCCGATCGGTGAAATCCGCATCAGCCAAAGCAAATACGGCGCGGTATTCACCCCCAAACTGCAAGGCTTGAAAGCCGGAATCTACGGTTTTCACGTTCACGAAAAACCCAGTTGCGCCCCAGCCGAAAGCAACGGCAAACTAACGGCCGGCATGGCGGCCGGCGGACACTGGGATCCGAAAAAAACCGGCGCCCACAAAGGCCCGTGGGATGACGGCGGACATTTAGGCGACCTGCCCGCATTGGCCGTGGCCGAAAACGGCCATATCCAACCCGTGGTTGCCCCGCGCATCAAAAACATCAGCAACCTGCGCGGACACTCGCTAATGATTCACGCCGGCGGCGATAATTACAGCGACCAACCCGCCGCATTGGGCGGCGGCGGCGGACGCATGGCCTGCGGGGTAATCAAATAAACCGCATAAAGAAAACCGCTTGTTTGATAACCTTTTCGTCATATTCAGGTTTTATGACGGAACATAAATTTCCGACGATACTTTTTAAGTGTTACAAATATTTCAGGCCGTCTGAAAAATATTCAGACGGCCTGAAATATTGGATAAAGCCCTTACTGCAAAATAACTTAAACCCCACGGCACCCTGGCTTGCCGCCGTTTTCCCATTTATTCCGGCAAACGCTCCACAATGCCCACACCCACGGCGTTTAGACCCAAATAAGCGCCGACCACGGGCGAAACGGGTATGCCGTGTTCCAAATGCAGGCCGGTTTTCGCGTGCAGCTTGCGGGCAAAACGCTGATAGAGTTGGTAATCGCCGCAATAGCCGCC
>NZ_JBHCJY010000010.1:0-11743 GCF_041804105.1 Neisseria sp. | reverse complement strand
CTTTTTCCCGAAGGCAGGTTTCCGGCTTTTCTGCCCAAGCCGGAAGGGTTTGAGGATGAGCTGGGTTTGGCCAACAGGATGGCATGGATACCGTCCGGCAACCCCTATATTGGTCCGGAAGACGGCCCGATACGGTACAACTGGCAGTATTTCTGGCGGACGAACGGCAGGATTATGGAAGCTTGGCATTGGTTTTTGGGTGCAATCGGGCATATGGAATTTCATGAACACGCAAACGGCCGCTTTGACTAATTTTAAGGCTGGCAACAAGAAAGGAATATCAAATGGTTAATCAGGTATTGAATCCGCAATCCGAAAAAGAACTGGCCGCTGTGGGCTTTGCCAAAGCGGAACTGGACAGAATCAAGGCCAACGACCTGCTGGTGCAACAGGTAAACGAGTTTGCGGCCAGAGGCGGGAATTTTGGTAAAACCGATCAAGGCGCGTTTTATCATCCCGGGAAGGGAGACATCTTCTTTCAGCGCAACGCAGGATACACCACCTACCGAGTCCTCGCCCACGAACTCGGTCATGCCTTAGGCAGGGAGCAGGCCAAAGCCCCAAGTGCCTACCCGACGGCGAAAGAATACACCGAAGCACGCAGCAGGGGAGAAGCGGAAGCCATTTACAATGAATTCCGCATTATCGAACACGAGCGCAAGCAGCACGGCAAGGCCGTGGATACGGTGATAACGGGCAACCTGTATGCCCATATTGCGGGCAAAAGCGAAGCCGATGCCAAGAAGCTGTTGGGGCTGTATAACAAATATGCCATGCAGCCCAGTACGGGAAAAGGAGAGACCTATTACGAACAGGATATGATTGTTTACTTGGTGAGTAGAAGCAGCTTTAGCCGTGACTATCGGGAGGCCGGCCTGCCCGAAGCGGAGATGGATAAATTTCTGAAGCACATGATTAACTACGATACCTTGGGTAATAAACGCGGTAACAGCGTTAATGCCGAACATGCCGTCAGCAGGGACAGCCTGCTGCCCGGTCATAAGCAAACCCGTCTGAACAGCGGTGCGCATATGTACGGCGACGACGGCCACGACCTTCTGAAAGGGACGAAGCACAACGACAAAATTATCGGCGGCAGGGGCAACGACATCCTGCAAGGTAACGAAGGGCGGGATTTGCTCGCGGGCGGCCGGGGTTACGACACCTACCGCGCCGATAAGGGCGATACCATCCGCGATTTTGACGGCAAAGGAGAAGTGCATCTGAACGGTACGAAACTGACGGGCGGCATCCGCAGCGGCGGCAGCAACCCGCTCGAATTTACCGACGGTAAATGGCACAACTACCGTCTCGATCCGCGCACAAATACGCTTACCGTCAACGACGGTTTGCGGATTGAGAATTTTCAAAACGGCCACTTGGGCATTAACTTGAGAAACAGTACACAAACCGCTTCCCTTGAAAACCTGAATCCCAAAGCCCGCAAGCTCTACGACGAAATCGAGGCACATTTGGCCAAGCATCAGGACGGGGACAAAATCCGGTTTTCGGCGGGCAGCGACAACGTAGTGGCGGCACTTGCCGCAGCAGCGTATGAACGCAATATGCCCGAAGTGCAGCGTTTCGGCATCAAAGGCGATATGGTCGGCATCATGTACAAATCGGAGCGCACGGGTGCAATGCAGCTTTACGAAACCCGCATAGAGGAGCTTGCCGCTATTCCGCAACGCGAGAGTTTCGGAAAAATTCAGGATACGGAGCAGGCAAGGCAGATAGAGGAACAGCAACGGCTGATAGAGCAACAACAGTCGCGCGGTATAAGCCGTTAAACAGATACCGTCTGAAAAGCAGGAAACCGTTTCCGTAGTTTTGGGGCATGATTTTTTGATAGGTTATGTGTGAACGGGTGTCTGAATTTGCATGTGAATAATCCGTTGACGACACCCAATCTGCTCATTCCCATCTGAGCAGGAATGACAGTTGTTTACTATGGATGCTTCACTATAATCAATACAGCGTACAAGCAGACTGTGAATATGGAAGTCCCTTCTCAGGGTACAGTAAGTCATTACGTAATCGTCAAAAGGCCGTTTGAAAATATATTTCAGACGGCCTGTTCCGCCGCTGCCCGTTCTGCCCCGCAAACGCGGGCGGTGCCGCTGTTTTCGGTATAGAATCATGCTTTCACAATTCCTGCTTTTTACCTTATGGACAGCCTGATAACGATTTTGTCGATACTTGCGCCGCTTTTTGTCGGTTTCTACATCCGTTTGCCTAGGCATCGGATGCCGCTTTTGGAGCAGTCGCTCAATATTTTGGTGTATGCGATTCTGCTGCTAATCGGCGTGTCGCTGTCGCGGGTGGACAATCTCGGTTCGCAGCTTGATACGATTGTGCTGACGGGGCTGCTGCTGTTTGCCTGTGTGATCGGTATGAATCTGGCGGTGCTGATGTGGTTCGACCGCCGTCATCCTTGGCAGACGAGCGGTTCGGGTAAAAAGGTGCAGGTGTCGTTGGCGGGCAGTGCAAAGCAGATAGGCTGCGTATTGGCGGGGTTTGCGGCGGGGAAACTGCTGGCGGATGTGTGGCTGCCGTCTGAAAATCTCGGCACGTATTGCCTGATGTTGCTAGTATTGCTGGTGGGCATGCAGCTCGGCAGCGGCGGCGTAACGGTCAGACAGGTGCTGCTTAACCGGCGCGGGGTGGAAACATTTGTTTTAATTACGCTTTCATCGATGGCGGGCGGACTGTTGTTTGCGGCCTTGATGCCGGACGTGTCATGGAGCAAAGGTTTGGCGCTTGCATCGGGTTTCGGTTGGTATTCGCTTTCGGGCATCGTGATGACCGAAGCCTACGGCGCGGTATGGGGCAGCATCATGCTGCTGAACGATTTGGGACGTGAGTTTTTCGCGCTGGTGTTCATTCCGATGCTGATGCGCCGCCATCCGAGCGCGGCTGTGGGGGCGGGCGGGGCGACGAGTTTGGACTTTACCCTGCCTGTGATTCAGAGTGCGGGCGGTTTGCAGGTGGTGCCGATGGCCGTGAGTTTTGGTTTTCTGATTAATTTGGCGGCGCCGTTTCTGATGGTTTTGTTTTCTTCGCTGGATTTTTAAAAGCATTTTCGGCAGAATAGGGCAGACTTTCAAGGCCGTCTGAAAACGGTTTTTCAGACGGCCTTCCTATACCAACCGGAATACAGCCACCATGCAGCTCCAACGACACCAAACCATTACCGAACTGGTTCGCGAACACGGCTTTATGGGCGTGGACGCCTTGGCGGAAGCACTCGGCGTTACCCCGCAAACCGTGCGCCGCGACATCAACCGCCTGTGCGCCGACGGCGTTTTGCGCCGCTACCACGGCGGTGCCGCCCTGAACGACGGCAGTATGCGCGAGAGCAACGCTGCGCGCCGCTGCCGCGAAGGCGAAAAAAAACGCATCGCCGAGCTGCTCGCCGCCCACATTCCCGACAACGCCTCGCTGTTTATCGGCATCGGCACCACCATGGAAACCGTTGCCGCCGCGCTGGCGCAGCAGCGCAAAAACCTCAACGTAATTACCAACAACATCCATGTTGCCGCCATGCTTTCCGCCCGCAACGATTACACCGTGATCATCACGTCAGGCGTTGTCCGTCCCGTGGACGGCGGCGTTACCGGCGTGGCCACGGTCGATTTCATCAACCAGTTCAAAGCCGATTACGCCGTTTTGAGCACTTCGGGCATCGAAGCCGACGGCTCGCTGCTCGATTACGACTACAAAGAAGTCAGCGTGATGCAGGCCATGATGGCCAATGCCCGTTGCCGCTACCTTGCCGCCGACCACAGCAAATTCACCTGCCGTGCCCTCGTCAAAGTCGGCCACATCACCGATTTCCACAAAGTATTCACCGACCAGCCGCCCGAGGAAAGCCTGCGTACCATTCTCGAAGAAGCGGAAATCCCGCTGCTGCTGGCGCAAAAGCAATCGAAATAAGGCCGTCTGAAACCGTTTCAGACGGCCTGTCCGACACCGTAATCCAAAGGAGAGCAACCCGTGAAACTCTGGTCTTCCACCACCAGCCCCTATGTACGCAAAGTCCGCGCCGCCGCCGCCCATCACGGCTTGGACGGACAAATCGAACTGATGAAAGTCGGCATCTCGTTTCTGCCCGACGCACCGCAAAACCGCGACAACCCGCTCGGCCGCGTTCCCGCCCTGCAACTGGACAACGGGCAATGGCTCTACAACAGCAACGTGATTGCCGAATATCTGGATTCCATCGGAAAAAACAGCAGGCTCTACCCGCAGGACGACAGCCGCTGGGCGGCATTAAACCTGCACGCGCTTGCCGAAGGGATGCTGGAAAACACCGTTGCCGTGATTGGCGAAAAAATGCTCCGTCCTGAAAACGAATGGTGGACGGCACGCCACGACCAAATGCACGACCGCAACTGCCGCACCGCCGCCGTGCTTGCCGAACACCTGCAACCTTTCGGTACCGCGCTCAACATCGGCACGCTTTACGCCGTCTGCGCCGTCGATTTCCTGTTGTTCCGCGACAAGCTGACCCGCGCATCGGACATTCCCGGCATTCAGGCTTTGAAAGCATGGGCGGAAGAAATGAATGCGCTGCATTCGTGTCTGGCCGCGACCAAACCGTATGTTTCGCAGTAAAACCGCGGTAGGCGGAATGTGATCGGCAAGCTGCCGGTGCATGATTGATTAGGCGGATGCTGCAAAGAACCGGCTGGGTTGGGCGGTTGCCGCTTCGTCTGCCTGTTTGTGCAGGCCGTCTGAATTTGGGTAGAAAATGTACCAGGCCGTCTGAAAAAGTTTTCAGACGGCCTCGGTTTCGGCTGCCGTGCTGACACCGTCCTTCCCGCGCAGGCGGGAATCCAGACTTTTGGGTTCGGATGCCGTTGAACTGCATCGGTGTTCTATGGCTTAACGTCTGGATTTCCGCCTGTGCGGGAATGACGGCCGACAGATGGCGTTTTCAAAACCCATGCAGATGCAGGTTAGCCTGCATAGGTACGGTTAGCCGCCGTAAGCGGCGTAACCGTACAAACTGCGATAGGTAAGATATAAGGAAAAACAAAGGCCGTCTGAACACAGTTTCAGACGGCCTTTGTTTGGCCGGCGTATATCCGGCTGCATTTTGCGGGCAGGATTTGAACCGGCCGCGTTTCAAATTTTATGCAGGTCGTTGACGTATTCCACTTCTTCGCGGCTGCCCATGAATACGGCGACGCGCTGGTGCAGGCCTTCGGGTCGGATGTCGAGCATGTTTTCCGATGCGTTGCTGCTGACGCCGCCGGCCTGTTCCATAATCAGGCTCAGGGGATTGGCTTCGTACATCAGGCGCAGTTTGCCGGGTTTGGCGGGATCGCGTTTGTCCTGAGGGTACATGAATATGCCGCCGCGCATCAGGATGCGGTGGATTTCCGCTACCATTGAGGCGACCCAGCGCATGTTGTAGTTTTTGCCGCGGCTGCCGGTATCGCCTGCCAGCAGGCCGTCGATATATTGCTGTACGGGCGGAAACCAGTGGCGGCGGTTGGACATGTTGACGGCGAATTCTTTGGTGGTTTCGGGGACGCTCAAACCGGTTTGGGTAAGCTTGAACAGGCCGTCTGCATCGAGCGTAAATACGAAGATGCCGTGTTTGAGGGTGAACACGAGCTGGGTTTGCGGGCCGTAGAGTACATAGCCGCTGCCTGCTTGTGCGTGGCCGGGCTGCAGGAAGGATTGGGTGTTCAGACGGCCTTCGGGTTTTTCGAGAATCGAGAATATCGTGCCGACGGAAATGTTGACGTCGATGTTGGACGAGCCGTCGAGCGGGTCGAACAGGATGAGGTAGCGGCCGTTTTCGTTACAGGCGACGAAATCGTCTTCTTCTTCGCTAGCCAAACCTGCGACACCGGCATTGGTTTTCAGCGCGCGAATGAGGATGTCGTTGGCGATGACGTCGAGTTTTTTCTGTTCTTCGCCCTGAACATTGCCTGTGCCGGCTTCGCCGAGAATGCCGCCGAGCGCACCCAAACGGACGCGGCTGTTGATTTCGGTGCAGGCGGCTGCGAGTGTGGACAGTACGCTGCCGAGTGCTTCGGGAAGGCTGTGTTCGCGGATGTGGCTTTCAATAAAGCGGGACAGTTCGGTCATTTTTCGGCTTCCTTGTCGTTGCCGGATTCAGACGGCGCAGATGTGCCGACGCTTGAAGCGGCTTCGGGGTTGAGCAGTTTTGCGGTACAGGTTTGGGCGGCGGAGGCAACGTATTGCTGGAGTTTTTCAACCGCATTGCCGCCGACCAGTTCGCCCAAATCTTCGGCTTTCACGGATTTCATCGTTTCTTCCGCACCGCAGGTGCACACTTTTTGGCGCAGTTCGTCGGAGATGGCGGCGTTTTGCGGGATTCTTGCCAGACATTGTTCGGTCAGCTGTTGTGCAATCTGGCTGCGGACGGTGTTGTCCAGTTCGTTTTGCAGTTGCGACTGTTGGTCGCCGCAGGCGGCAAGGAGTAGGGCGGTGAGGCCGATAAGGGTTTTTTTCATTGGAAAATCCGTGTAGTTGGGTGTTGCGGGATTGTAATGTAAAAAGGGGGCATGCTTCAATCCGGAACGTTTGCGGCGGTGCTGCGGTAAAACAGGCCGTCTGAAAAAATGTTCAGACGGCCTGTCGGATGAGGCGGCGGTCAGCAGCATTTGCCGCCGTTTGATCCGCATCTGCGCTTGCTGCAGTAATCCAAAAACTGTTGCTCGGTCATGACGGGCGCGTCGGGATTGTGCCTGCGCTGCCGTGCAACGTAGTTTTGGTAGTCGGGCACACCCGCCATCAGGCTGGCCGTCAGGCGGGCGGTTTTCCACCAGCGGGCGAGCTTATCCTTCACTCGACGCCCCTTGGGTTTCCGGCTGCGTACCGTCACGGTAAACGGCGGGGATTTCTTTGGAAGTCGGCCAACCGACTTTGCGGGCTTTGAGAGCGACGCGGATGCCGTAGGCGGCCACAATCACCACCACGCTCAGGAACAGCACGGTAAGGGTGGAGTTGACGTAGTCGTTGAAGATGATGCGCGACATTTCTTCTACGGTTTTGGCCGGTTTCAGCACTTCGCCTTTAGCCAGCGCGTCGCTGTATTTCGAGGCGTGCGCCATGAAGCTGATGCGCGCATCGGGGTGCATCACTTTCTGCAGGCCGGCATAGCAGGTTACGAACAGGATGCCGAGCGCGGGCACGAGCGTTACCCAAACATAGCGGTCGCGTTTCATCTTCACGAGCACCACGGTACACATAATCAGCGCCACGCCCGCGAGCATTTGGTTGGCGATGCCGAACAGCGGCCAGAGCGAGTTGATGCCGCCCAGCGGGTCGGTTACGCCGGTGTAGAGGAAGTAGCCCCACAAAGCCACAGCCATGAATGTGGCGACCAGGTTGGCGGGCAGGCTGTCGGTGTTGCCGAAGGGTTTGTAGAACACGCTGCCTAAGTCCTGAATCATGAAACGGGCGACGCGCGTACCCGCATCCACGGCGGTCAGGATAAACAGGGCTTCAAACAGCAGGGCGAAGTGGTACCAGAAGGCCATCATGCCGGGGCCGGAAATCAGCTGGCTCATGATGTTCGCCATACCGACGGCCAGAGTGGGTGCGCCGCCTGCGCGGGAAAGAATGGTGTTTTCGCCCACGTCTTTCGCGGTTTGCAGCAGGGTGGACGCTTCCACGGGGAAGCCCAGTTGGTTGGTAATGACCTGTGCCGCATTGGCTGCATCGGTACCGATGAGCGCGGCGGGGCTGTTCATGGCGAAGTACACACCCGGATCAAGCGAAGCGGCGGCGGCCAGAGCCATAATCGCCACAAAGCTTTCCATCAGCATGCCGCCGTAGCCGATCATGCGCACATGGGTTTCGTTTTCCACCATTTTCGGCGTTGTGCCCGAAGAAATCAGGGCATGGAAACCGGAAACTGCACCGCAGGCGATGGTGATGAACAGGAAGGGGAACAGGCTGCCGGAGAACACGGGGCCGGTGCCGTCGATAAACTTGGTTACGGCAGGCATTTGCAGCGTCGGGCCGACAATCAGGATGCCGAACGCCAGCGCAATAATCGTGCCGATTTTCAGGAAGGTGGAGAGATAATCGCGCGGGGTCAGCAGCAACCAAACGGGCAGAACGGCGGCCACGAAGCCGTAAATCATAATTGCCCAAGTCAGTTGGATGCCGTCGAGGTCGAACCATTGGCCGAACGGGCTGTGCGCCACGTCTTCGCCGAACACAATCGCACACATCAGCAGGATAAAGCCGACAACCGAAATCTCGCCGATTTTGCCCGGACGGATGTAGCGGGTGTAGATGCCCATAAACAGTGCAATCGGCATGGTGGCGGCGATGGTAAACGTACCCCACGGGCTGTGCACCAGTGCTTTCACGACAATCAGCGCCAGCACGGCCATGATGATGACCATAATCATCAGAATGCCGATGGAGGCAATCACGCCGGGTACCGTACCCAGCTCCTGTTTCACGATGTCGCCGAGCGATTTGCCGTCGCGGCGCATCGAAACGAACAGCACCATCATGTCCTGAACCGCACCGGCGAACACCACGCCGAAGATAATCCACAGCGTGCCGGGCAGATAACCCATCTGCGCCGCCAACACGGGGCCGACCAAAGGCCCCGCTCCCGCAATCGCGGCAAAGTGGTGGCCGAACAGCACGCCTCTGTGCGTCGGCACATAATCCAAGCCGTCGTTATGGCGTTCCGCAGGCGTGAGCCGGTTCGGATCGAGCTGCATCACGCTTTTCGCAATATAAAGACTGTAAAAACGGTAAGCGATGGCATATACGGAGATGGCGGCCGTAACCATCCATACCGCATTGACCTGCTCACCCCTGTGGATGGCAAGTGTGGTAAAGGAGGCCAGGCCCACCAATACCACAATGCCCCAGATGATGAAGTTTTTAAGCTGTTTCATAGCGATACCTTAATCTTCGGGTTTGAATAAATGAATAACAACTGCACCGTGAGGCCGTCTGAAAAAACATCCGGCCCGCCGTGCGGATATTCCGGTACAACTCATTAAACACTGAACAGTCTGCAACCAATCATAAATAATCAGATTGCGTTGTTGCAGATGTTAGCACACCGAACGGCGGAAGATATACACAAACCGTGCAAACATTAACATTCCGCACCGTTGTCCGGAATATTTTTCAGACGGCATAAGTACTTACCCCTTCTGTTATAATGCACAAATCTTGACCTAAATCATTCATCACTGAAATGACCAAAAAACCGCCCCGCCGTCTGTCCGTCGCCCCCATGCTCGACTGGACCGACAAACACTACCGCTACCTCGCCCGCCAAATCAGCAAAAACACCTGGCTGTACACCGAAATGATTAACGCCGGCGCCATCATTCACGGCGACCCGCATCGTTTTCTCGCCTACAACGACTGCGAACACCCCGTCGCCCTGCAACTCGGCGGCAGCGAACCCGCCGAGTTGGCCAAAGCCGCCGCCAAAGCCGCCGCCTACGGCTACGACGAAATCAACCTCAACTGCGGCTGCCCCAGCCCGCGCGTACAGAAAGGCGCATTCGGTGCCTGCCTGATGAACGAAGTTGCCCTCGTCGCCGACTGTCTCAACGCCATGAAAGACGCCGCGCCTGCCTGCGACATCACCGTCAAACACCGCATCGGTGTGGACAGGCAGACCGAATACCAAACCGTTGCCGATTTCGTCGGGTATCTTTCCGAAAAAACAAGCTGCGCCACCTACATCGTCCACGCCCGCAACGCATGGCTCGACGGTCTGTCGCCCAAAGAAAACCGCGACGTCCCGCCGTTGAAATACGACTACGTTTACCGCCTGAAACAGGAATTCCCCAAACTCGAAATCATCATCAACGGCGGCATCAAAACCAACGCGGAAATCGCGGAACACCTCAACCACATCGACGGCGTGATGATCGGCCGCGAGTGCTACCACAACCCCATGGTCATGCGGGATTGGGACCAACTGTTTTACGGCGACACATCCGCATCTCCCGCCGAATACGCCGAGCTTGCAGGCCGTCTGAAAACCTATGCCGCAGAACAGATGGCCGCAGGGCGCGGCACCATCCTGCGCCACATCGCCCGCCACACTCTCGGTCTGATGCACGGCCTGAAAGGTGCGCGAACCTGGCGGCGGATGCTGTCCGACGCGGCATTGCTGAAAGACAACAACCCCGATTTGTTTTTACAGGCTTGGGAAGAAGTGGAACGGGCAAACCGTTTTTGACCGCTTCTGAAACACAAGGCCGTCTGAAAAATACTTTTCAGACGGCCTTTTATTGGGCCGGCATGTTTTCCGTTGCGGACAGCTTTCCCGTAAACGGACAACGGCAACGGCGCATTTCCGGATGCCGCCTCCCCAAAATCCTGTATGCAATAGGTCATGATTTTGCTATAAAGGCCGTCTGAAAACCATCCGTCAAGAACAGGATAAAACCATGAAAAAACAACTATTGTGGCTGCTTTTGTTTGCCGCACTGCCCGCATGGGCGGCACATGACGCAGGAAAACTGGTGCGCGATGCGCGCAGCCAAATCGGCGTAACCGTATCCTACGACCCCGCCTACCGGAAAATCGCCTTTCCGATGGGTGACGTGCCGAAGCATACCGGCGTGTGCACCGATGTCGTTATCCGTGCCTACCGTAGCCAGAAAGCCGATTTGCAGCTTTTGGTTAACCGTGACATGAAAAAAGCATGGCGCGAATACCCGAAACTGTGGGGGCTGAAAGCCGCAGATTCCAACATCGACCACCGCCGCGTGCCCAATCTGGAAACCTTTTTCAGACGGCACGGCAAAACGCTTTCCATTGCCGACAAAACGTCGTTCCGCGCAGGCGACATCGTTACCTGGCGGCTGAAAAACAACAACCTGCCGCACATCGGCATCGTTTCCGACCGCCGCGCGGCCGACGGCACGCCGCTGATTATCCACAACATCGGGCGCGGCACGCGCGAAGAAAACATCCTGTTCGCCCATCCGATAAAAGGGCATTTCCGTTATTGACGGATTTTCCGTTTGCGGTTCGGTGCCGAATGCAAGGCCGTCTGAAAAATACTTTTCAGACGGCCTGTTTACTGTTTGAACGGCATGTCGTTATCTTTGGATAAGTGCCTGTAATATAAATCGATATGCAAACCACCCGGTTCCGTCATTCCCGCGAAGGCAGGAATCCATGGTAAATGTTCGCAACTGCATGAATAAGCAAGAAGCCGGATTGCGGCCTACGCACACGGGAGCGAATCCGAAAAATTAAACGGCGAAACCTGCCAAACAGGGGGAGGCTTACAGGTAAAACTGTTTGCCGTTGTTCGGATTGGCGGCTTTCAAATCCGACAGCATCCGCGTGAAATTCAAGCCGTAACGCTCGTTCAGTTTGGCCGCGCGTTTTTTCAGGTTGTCGAAATTCTGCTCTTTCGGACCGGTGTTGAACGCCATTACCGCCATGTTGCCGTGGCTTTCCGCAGGCAGTTCCAGCACGCGGCCTTCGAATACATCCAGCAGCCGTTCCACAAACATACGGTAGCGTTTGTCGCCGCTCCACCAGTTGGTAACGAAGATGCCGTCTGAAGACAGCGCGCGGCGGCAGTCGCGGAAAAACTCTTCTCCCACCAGCTCGTCGACAATCTGTTCGCCGTCAAAACCGTCCACCAGCACCACATCGGTGCTGCCGCGCATGATTTTGATGTATTGCGCGCCGTCGGCTTCCACGATTTCGAAACGGCCGTCTTCAAACGGCAGCTCGAACAGTG
>NZ_JBHCJY010000009.1:0-9425 GCF_041804105.1 Neisseria sp. | reverse complement strand
TTTAAAACAGGATATTGCCTGACTTTAACCGCAGATTCCCGCCTGCACGGGAATGACGGCGAACGGGGTTTCAGACGGCCTGCCCGCGTAACCGCCCGCCCTCCGAAGGCCGTCTGAAAAAATATTAGCTATGCCGAAAAAGTTATGGCTTAACCCGACCGAACCTCTAAAATCAGCATAACACTACATTCGACTACGGAGCAGGCGATGGATGCCGTTAAAGAACGCAAAACGGCGGCGGTTTGGCAATACGACGTACTGATAGCCGGCAGCGGCGCGGGCGGCTTGGCCGCTGCGGTTACGGCGGCGCACCACGGTTTGAAAGTGCTGGTGGCCGAACGCGCGGACACAATCGGCGGCGCAACCGCGCGCTCCGGCGGCTGGGCGTGGACGCCCGGCAACCCGCTGGCCAAGGCCGACGGCGTGAACGAACCGCGCGATGCGTTCCGCGATTATCTGAAAGCCGTGATCGGCGAAGCGGATTACGACGGCGAACGGATTGAAATGTTTCTCGAAACCGCGCCGCACATGGTCGGCTTTTTCCAAAAACACACGCCGCTCGAATGGGCGGCGGGCAAAAAAATCTGCGACATCTACGGCAAGCTGCCCGGCGCAGGCACGGGGCACCGCTCCGTAGCCGCCGCGCCGTTTTACGCCAAATCCCTGCCGCCGCACCTGCTCGGCATCCTGCCCGACCAGTTCAAAATGACATCGTTTTGGGGCATGGGCATCATGGCGGGCGAAGATTTGGGGCATTTTCTCAACGCCTTCAAAAAGCCCGAAAGTTTTCTCTACGCGGCCAAACGCTTTGGCGTCCACCTGTTCGACAAGCTGGTTTACCGGCGCAATATGCAGTTTGTGAACGGGCTGGCTCTTGTGGCGCGGCTCGCGCAGGCTGCGGACGAAAAAGGCGCGGTCATCAAAACCCGCTCGGCGGTGGAAAGCCTGACTCGGGATGCAGACAGCCGCGTTACCGGCGCATACCTGCAAACGCCCGAAGGCTTGGTGCGCGTCGATGCCGCGCGCGGCGTGGTGCTGGCCACGGGCGGTTATCCCGCAAACGTGGAACGGCGCAAAAACTTCCCGCGCAACCCCGACGGCACGCAGCATTGGACGCTCGCGCCCGCCGAAGCCGACGGTTCGGGGCTGGAACTCGCCGAAAGCGCGGGCGGCTTTTTCGACCAAAGCGGCCGCTCGCCCGCAGCGTGGTGTCCCGTGTCGCTCGTCACATTCAAAGACGGCAGCGAAGGCGTGTTTCCCCACATCGCCGACCGCGCCAAGCCCGGCATCATCGGCGTATTGAAAAACGGCAAACGCTTCGTCAACGAAGCCAACGGCTATTACGACTACGTCGCCGCCATGCTCAAGGCCGTGCCCGAAGGCGAAACCGTCGAATCCTGGCTCATCGGCGACCACCGCGCCATCCGCAGCTATATGTTCGGCTATGCCAAACCCCGCCCCGTCCCCACCGCGCTCTACACCAAATATCTCGGCTGCATCGCCGAAGCCGACACCCTCGACCGGCTCGCCGAACAATGCGGCATCGACCCCGTCGGCCTGATGGAAACCGTGGCCCGTTTCAACCAAAACGCCAAACAGGGCAACGACCCCGATTTCGGGCGCGGCGAAACCCCGTTCAACCGCTACGGCGGCGACGCGTCAACAGGCTGCCCCAACCCCTCGCTCGCGCCCTTGGGCAAAGGCCCGTATTACGCCGTGCGCGTGCTGCCCGGCTCGTTCGGCACCTTCGCAGGCATCGCCGTCGATGCCCGCTCGCGCGTTATCCGCGAAGACGGCACGGCGGTGGACGGCCTGTACAGTGTCGGCCTCGACCAAAAATCCGTGTTCGGCGGCAACTACCCCTGCGGCGGCATCAACATCGGCCCCGCCCTGACCTTCGGCTACGCCGTCGGGCGGGAATTGGCGTGCGTGCGGCAATACGAAGACGACGGCAGCGCCATGCCGTCTGAAGAATATCGGGGCACGGTGTTGGCCGGAGAATAAGGCGGTTTGGCCAAACCGTTTTCAGACGGCATCCCTGAGATAAAGGCCGTCTGAAAAAACAGGTATGGCAGGCCGGATTGCTACATCCAATACTGCAATGGGTCTGTCGGGGGGATTCAATCAAATCAATGCCGGCCCCGTTCCGCACACTCTTCCCGCAAGGTTTCCTGCCATTTCGGTTTTTCGTCAAGCAGCGGAGCGTAAAGCAAAATATTTGCCGGTTTTGGCGAAGCAACATAGGCAGCTTGACCCAGCCGGTCGGTCAACCCGCGGTAAACATGTGCTTTTTTGCCGCAGACCACCAAGGCGTATTCCACGCCTTGAAAAGGCTGCTTGTTGAAGTCCCGAATGACCATCTGTTCCCCGAAAGGGCCTTTGCCGGTGCGCTGGCGCAGATTCCAGCCTTTCGGATCGACAGGATGTTCAAATGCAAACACCTCAGTACGGCCTTGGCTGTCGGTAACACCTTGGAAAACATCTTTTTCTTCAGGTACAAACGGCAGGTTGATACTACTGTGGCTGAGTGCGTAGGGCTGATTGGGCATTACATGATCATGTGTTACAGGATGCATCAGCACCAAGCGGTAGCGGTAAGCGCCTGTTCCGTGTACACGCGCACCTCGGAAATCGTGCGTGAAGTAAAACGTGCTGCCTTGACCGGCTTTGCCGGTGTCTCGGGGAAGATAAAGTCCGTCGGGCAAAACAGCCTGTTCGGGTTCGGACAGACTGCGGCAGCCTGAAAGGAAAACGGCAGCAGCAAAGATCATCAGCAATTTGGCATTCATATTTTTCCGGCAAAAATTTCATTGTAGCAAAATATGATTTGAACATTTATCCAAACAAACCCTTTAAACTGGTTTTCAGACGGCTCTATCCGTCGCGCCCTACAAAACACAGGAGAAACCCCATGTCCCAACGACTCATCGGCATCGCCCCCTTAAGCGTACTCGGTACCGAACCCGTCGACTTCATCCGCGCCGCGGCCAAAACCGGCTACGACTTCGTCGGCCTGCGCACCCGTCCCGTAACCGCCACCGAAAAAGACCTCAACCTGCTGCACGGCAACGCGCGCCAGAAGGAAGTGCTGGCCGCGCTGGCCGACACGGGCATGAAAGTCGCCGATACCGAATTTCTCGCCGTCGGCGAAGACACGGGTCGCGACCTGTGGCTGCCGATGCTGGAGGCCGCCAACGCCCTCGGCGCGCAAAGCCTCACCGCCACCGTTACCGACCCCGACCTGAATCGCGCCTGCGCCACCCTGTCGCAACTTGTTTCAGACGGCCTTGACGCGGGCATTACCATCGCGCTCGAACCGATTTCCTACCAAACCGTCAAGCAGCTTTCCGAAGGTGCGGAAGTTGCCCAACAAACCGGCTGCAAAGTGCTGTTCGACACGCTGCATTTCCACCGCGCATTCTGCGCCCGCGACCAGATTCCCGCCGCCCTGCCCCATATGGCGGGCATGTTCCAGATTTGCGACGGCATCACCGCCGACCGCGCCACAACCCGCGACGGCCTGATTGAAGAGTCGCGCTCGTTGCGCTATGTGCCGGGCGAAGGCGATTTTCCGCTGGCCGAGTGCATCGCCCTGCTGCCCGCCGATATGCCCGTAAGCATCGAAGTGCCCAACCCGATGTTTGCCGAACTGGGTTTGGAAGGCTATCTGGCGCACCTGATGACGGCCACGAAACAGGTTTTGGCCAAGGCGGACGCGCTGCGGCAGGCCGTCTGAAAAACAAGGCCGCCATGCAGCACGGCATGGGTGCGCCGACGGTTTGGCGGCACAGGCGGCAACCTGCGGCCGCGCCGAAACCGCCCGAACAAAAATACGGCGCAACCGCTGTGGGAACGGCCGTCCGTGCGCAGACGGTGCAACATTGTTCAGACGGCCTCTGTTCGCCCGCGTTGCATACGGTTACGCCCGCTGCGGCAGGTTGACCGCACCTGCCCTGCCAACTGCATGACAAGGCCGTCTGAAAATCCGCGCCGTTTGTTTTCAGACGGCATCCCGCAACCAAAAGGAGAAAAACCATGGACATCCGCTTGGACGGTTCCACCCGCATCTATTACGTCGTCGGCGATCCCATCGCACAGGCGAAATCGCCCACCGGCGTTACCGAATCGTTTCAAAACAGCGGCCTGAACGCCGTCTGTATTCCCGCCCACGTTGCGCCGCCGCAGTTGGCCGCTTTCTTTGAAGCCGTGAAATCCATGCAGAACGTCGACGGCATCCTCGTAACCGTGCCGCACAAAATCGCCTTTGCGCCGCTGTGCGACGAGTTGTCCGAATCCGCCCGCTTTCTCAACGCCGTCAACACCGTCCGCCGCGAAAACGGCAGATGGGTGGGCGATATGTTCGACGGGCAGGCGCAGGTGGAAGCGCTGTTGCGCAACGGCGCGGTGTTGGAAGGCAAAAAAGCCGTGCTGGCGGGCGCGGGCGGCGCGGGTACGGCCATCGCCTACGCGCTCGTTAACGCGGGCGTGTCCGAACTGGGCATCGCCGAAACCGATGCCGCCCGCCGCGACAGCCTGATCGAACGGCTCAACGGTTTGGGCAAAGCCCGCGTATACGCCGCCGACTCCGACCCCACGGGCTTCGACATCGTCATCAACGCCACGCCGATGGGCATGAAAGACGGCGACCCGCTGCCGTTCGACGCGGCCAAGCTCACTGCCGCCATGTTTGTGGGCGACGTCGTTACTCTGCCCGAAACCGCGTGGATAAAGCGCGCCCGCGATGCCGGCTGCCGAACGTCTACCGGCCTGGATATGTTTGCCAGCGTGCGCGACCTGATTGTGGATTTCCTGCTGGAAAACCGCCGCGCATAACGCGTTGCAACGTTTTCAGACGGCCTGATGCAATACGGAGTCCCGCCGCACACAAGGCCGTCTGAACACCGCTTTGGCGGATTCGCGTTGCGTCCGAAACGGCAAGGGTGCTGCAAACGGCTGCACCGTTTCCGAAACCGTTCCCTGTTCCGACGGAAATCTGCGGCCATATCGGGCCGTCCGAACGGGACGGAGCGGCATCGTCTGCCCATGATGTTGCGGATACCCGCCGTTTCCGTGCAAACAGGAATCCGTGCACCGCAGGAAATTCCTGTCGTTCGGGCAAACCGGGAAACCGTACGCGGATGCCGTCTGAACGGGCAGCGGCGGCATCGCGTTTCACAACGGCCTTATTCCGAAGAACCGCCGTTCAGACGGCCTCAGCCGCCCGAACCATCCCCAACCACCCAACCCACAAAGGAATACAACATGACAGGAAAACAGGTAGATGTCTTGGTTATCGGCGGCGGCGCGGCCGGCATGACGGCGGCGCTGATTGCGAAACGCTCGGGCTTGAACGTGCTGTTGTGCGAAAAAGCGCCTTATGTGGGCGGGATTACGGCCACTTCGGGCGGCACGACCTGGATACCGGGTACGCACCTGAGCGTGAAGGCAGGCGTGCCCGACACGGTGGAAGCGGCGCGGGAATTTCTCGGCCATGTCTGCACGGGACGCGGCGGCGACGCGCTGCGCGAAGCGTTTCTGCGCTCGGGGCCGGAAGCGGTCAAAGAGTTGGACGAAGACACCGACGTCAAATTCGTAGCGGCGCAGGCGCATCCCGACTACATCGGCAACCTGCCCGGCGAAGCCTACGGCGGCCGTGCGCTTGCGCCCGTGCCGTTCGAAGCGTCGGTGTTGGGCAAACATTTCGACCGCATCCGCCCGCCGCGCCGCGAATTTATGGGGCTGGGCGGCATGATGGTCAACCGCAGCGAACTCGACGCGCTGCTCAATCCGTTCAAATCCGCCGCCAATTTCAAAACCACGATGAACGTGGTGCTGCCCTATTTCAAAGACCGCCTGCGCTTTAAACGCGGTACGCGGCTGGTGATGGGCAATGCGCTGGTGGGGCGGCTGTTTTACAGCCTGCTGAAAAACGGTGTGGAAGTTTGGTTTGAAACGCCGATGCGGGAACTCATCACCGAAAACGGCCGCGTAACCGGCGCGCTGGTCAACCACAACGGCTGCGACATCCGCATCACCGCCGCCAAAGGCGTGGTGCTCGCCACAGGCGGCGTCGGACACCACGCCGCGCTGCGGGCACAGTATTTCCCCAAAGGCACGCCCGACTCGTTCGCCCCCGACAGCAACACCGGCGACGGCATCAGCGCAGGCGCGCGGGCAGGCGGCGCGCTCGCCAACACCGAACACCCCGCATTGTGGTTTCCCACGTCTTACAAAGAAGAACGCGACGGCTACCGCGCCATGTGGCCGCACATCATTCTCGACCGCGCCAAACCCGGCCTGCTGGCGGTTTTGCCCGACGGCAAACGCTTCGTCAACGAAAGCAACTCCTACCACGACTTCTCCTGCGCCCAAATCGCCAAAAGCGCGGGCGGCAGCGTTCAGACGGCCTGGCTGATTGTTGACGAAGCCTTCGTCAAAAAATACGGTTTGGGCTTCATCATGCCCGGCGGCAAAACGCTCGGCCGCCACCTGCGGCAGGGCTACCTGACCCAAGCCGCCGATCTGCAAAGCCTGGCCGTTGCGCTGGGCATCGACCCCGCAATCCTGCGGCAAACCGTTTCCCGCTACAACGAACTGGCCGCGCAAGGCAACGACACCGATTTCGGACGCGGCACCAGCGCGATGAACCGCTTCAACGGCGATGCCTCCGTCAAACCCAATCCCTGCCTGCGCCCGCTCGACACCAACGGCAACCTGTACGCACTCGCCGTCCGCCCCGCCGACCTTGCCGGCAGCCTCGGCCTCGACTGCAACGAATACGGGCAGGTGCTCGATGCGTCGGGCCGCCCCATCGACGGCCTCTACGCCTGCGGCAACGACCTCGCCTCCATTTTCAAAGGCACCTACCCCGGCCCCGGCACCACCATCGGCCCGGGCATGGTGTTCGGCTGGCGGATTGCGAAACATCTGGCAGGACTGCTCGCGGAATAACCCCGTCCCAACGGTTATTTCTACCGGCCGCACACCAACAGGCAGCGTTTCTTTGCCACTTCGACGGAAGGCAGATTCCTGCCTGCGCGGAAATACCGAATATTTCTCAATACCGTACAAATCAACGTATCGTGCAAATGCAGCTTTCAAGCCTGTTGATTATCGATGCGCTGCCGGTTTTACCTTTTACCGTTCCATCCGGTTTGCACACGATAAAGGCCGTCTGAAAAAGTTTTCAGACGGCCTGTTTTGTTCGCCGCTTACAGATTATGAACAACGGCAGCATGCTGTGTTTTCAGACGGCATGACTACATACCGTCATTCCCGCGCAGGCGGGAATCCGGAAGGTTGGACTTCTGTGTCGGCTGAAAAATATCCGTTACCGGTTGAACGATATCGATTGCCGAATGCTTAGGCATGGATTCCCGCCTGCGCGGGAATGACGGGAAATAAGGCGTAGACCGGTAATTTGTGTCTGTGAACAACCGAGTTTCTGCGGTTGCGTGACGGATTATCCCGTTGAGAAATCAATTCTTGTACCCATGGAACAGTCTGTTTGAGGAACAGGCCGTCTGAAATTTTTCAGACGGCCTGTTTTATCGGTTGCGGATTATGGGAAGCAGCAGAATGCCGTGTTTCAGACGGCCTTACCGCTTCGGCTTACGGCCTGCCGCACGGTTAAAGGCTGAGACTGTTTGTTGCCGTAAACAGCAAAAGCCTCTGCCATCGGTCTTTATCATTGCTCAGACCTTTTCCGGCCAAAAACCTGATTGACCCAAAAACCAAACCCTTACCAAACCCAAAGCCGTCTGAAAAAGTTTTCAGACGACCTTACCGTACCGCTCGACCCGATGCGGCTACTCTTCCGAGCGGGCGGCGAGACGGGCTGCAATGGCACGCACCGGCGCGGGCTTGGCAACGGGCGATGCGGCAGGTTTTGCGGGTTGCGGATTGGCTGCTGCCAATTGCGGGTTGACCCGTTCCAGCAGCTCCTGTGCCAGGTCCTGATAGGCTTTCGTACCTTTGGCGGCGGCATCGTAGGCCAGCGCGGTCAGGCCGTGGCTGGGGGCTTCGGCAAGGCGGATGTTGCGCGGGATAACGGTTTCGAACACCAGCGTGCCGAAGTGCTGCTGCAACTGTTCGCTGACTTCCACCACCAGCCTGCTGCGGCTGTCGTACATGGTGCGCACGATGCCGGTGATGTCCAAATCGGGATTGACGGCCTGACGGATTCTGCGCACGGTGGCGATTAAGTCGGAAATGCCTTCGAGCGCATAGTATTCGCACAGCATCGGCACCAAAACGCCGTCGGCCGCCACCAGCCCGTTGAGCGTGAGCAGCGTGAGCGTGGGCGGGCAGTCGATGATGACGAAATCGTAATCGGCGGCCACGTTTTGCAGCGCGCTTTTCAGACGGCTTTCGCGGGCGGGTTCGTGTACCAAATCGACTTCCGCGCCCGCCAGCGCGCGGTTGGATGCCAGCAGGTCGTAACCGCCCGCTTCGCTGCGGATGACGGCCTGCGCCACTTCGGCCTGCCCCAGCAAAACCTGGTAAACGCCTGTTTTAATCTGGTTTTTGTCGATGCCGCTGCCCGTGGTGGCATTGCCCTGCGGGTCGAGGTCGATGACGAGCACGCACAGGTTTCTGGCGGCGAGCGAGGCGGCCAGATTGACGGCGGTGGTGGTTTTGCCGACGCCGCCTTTCTGGTTGGCAACGGCGATAATTCGGGTAGTCATAGCGGATGGAAAACGGTTTTCGCGATGGGTGGGATTGTACCGTTATTTGCAGGCGGTGGATACTTTGAGGCCGTCTGAAAGAGTGCATCCGGGGCTTTCAGACGGCCTTGCCGCCGACGGTTTTTCCGTCTGCAAGGTTTATTTTCCAAACGGCCGTCCATACGCTAGAATAAGCATTCTTCATAACCCCTGCCCTTTCCGAATATGACCGAAAACCGCCGCCCGATTGCTTCGCGCAACAACCGCTTTTCCCAAGGCTTCGCCCGCTGGCTGGCCGTAAACAAAGTGCTCACGCCCAACCAGATTTCCTGCCTGAGCGTGGTCTTCGCAGGCTTCGGCGCACTGGTGCTGGCCTACTCCGTCCACCCCGCCGCGCTGGTGCTGGTGGCGCTGATGATCCAGCTTCGCCTGCTGTGCAACCTGTTCGACGGCATGGTGGCGGTGGAAGGCGGACAGAAAACGCCTGCGGGCGAGCTGTTCAACGAGCTGCCCGACCGCATCGCCGACAGCCTGCTGCTGGTCGCTCTGGGCTATGCCGCAGGTTTGGCCGCGCTGGGCTGGCTGGCCGCGCTGCTGGCGGTGTGCACCGCCTACATCCGCATTTTCGGCGGCAGCCTGGGGCTGAAACAGAGCTTCCGCGGGCCGATGGCGAAACAGCACCGCATGGCCGTGATGACCGCCGCCTGCCTGATCGGTGCGTTTGAAACGGCCTACACGCAAACGGTTTACGCGCTCGGC
>NZ_JBHCJY010000008.1:0-14357 GCF_041804105.1 Neisseria sp. | reverse complement strand
CTGATTTTTTCCCGCCAATTGTTTTCGTTCATAGCAGTTTTCTCAAATGTTTTTCAGACGGCCTGTATCGGCGGCGATGTTCAAAATGCGTTCCACCACCGACAGCCAGCTGTGTTCGCGTTCGGCGGTTTGCCGTGCGGCCGCGCCCAAACGCTGGAGCGTTTCGGGACTGTCCAGCAGCGAAGCGATGCAGCCGGCCATTTTCTGCGGGTTTTCGGCTTCGACCAAAACACCGTTGAGGCCGTCTGAAACCACGCTTTCCAAATGCCCCACGCGTGTGGCGACCACGGGAATGCCCGCGGCCATGTATTCGTAGATTTTCAGCGGCGAAAAATAGAAATGTTCCATATTCGGATACGGCGCGACGGCGATGTCCATTTTCGCCAGCCATTGCGGCACTTCGTCGGGCTGAACCGCGCCGCTGAAGGTAACGCCGTCTGAAAAGCCGAGCGCGTCGATGCGGTTTTTCACCGATTCGTATTCGGGGCCGTCGCCCACGATTAACAAGTTCACGTTGGGGTTGCGCGCGCGCAGCAAAGCCCATGCTTCGACCAAAGTGGCCAGACCGTGCCACGGTTTGAGCGTACCCAAAAAGCCGACGGTGGCGGGTGCATCTTTTTTCAGACGGCCTAAACGTGCGGCGTTTTCCGCAGCGGCAGGGGCGAAACGTTCTAGCGATACGCCGTTGGCCACCACATGCACGCGGCCTTGCGCTTTGGGAAAGGTTTCCAGATACTGCTTCACGCCGGGCGACACGGCAATCATCGCGTCGGCAGCGGCAAACACCGATTCGGCCACTGCCTGCGCTTCGGCTTCCAGCGGCAGTTCGCGGTGTTTTTTCTGCTCCTCGATCAGCGGCGCGTTCACTTCCAAAATACCCGCGCAGCCATGCTGCTCGGCGAACTTCATGCCCGCGTCGCTCCACAAGGAATAGCGTTCGTACACCAAATCGAACGGGGCTTCCGCCGCCAGCATGGCAATGACTTTTTTGTTGGCGGCCAACGCCGCGCGCGCACGGATTTCCACCGAATCTTTCGGCAGCGCATCCAACGGGCGGATTTTGACGTTTTTCAACGCTTCGGGTACATCGCCGCCCAAACGCTGGGCAAACAGGGTCACATCCAAACCCTTTTGCAGCATACCTTTAATCACTTCCTGCACATGCACGGAAGCGCCTTTGGTGCCAAACACGGGAATGCCGGGATCGGCGCAGACATAGGCAACCCTCATGAACACGCTCCTTGTGTGTGGCCGGCAACGGCTTGCTCAAACAGGCGGCGCAGTTGCGCGGCGTTGCGGTCTTCGTCGTATTCGCGTTCAATCAGTTCGCGGCCGTTGCGCGAGAAGGTGCGGCACAAATCATGATCGTCCAGCAAACGCTTCATGGCGTCGGCCAAGGCTTGCGGATTGCGCTCGGGTACGCACAAACCCGTCAGGCCGTCTGAAACCAGTTCGGGAATGCCCGCCACTTGCGTGGAGATCACGGGCGTGCCCAAAGCCATCGATTCCAGCAACACGGTCGGGAGGCCGTCGCGGTCGCCGTCTTCGCTGATGACGCAGGGCGCAACCACCATATTGGCGTGTTTCATCATATCGATGATGTCGGGCTGCGGCATCGGGCCGACCATCGTTACCATGTCGCCGATACCCAATGCGTCGATTTGCGCGGCCAGTTCTTCTTCCAGCAGACCGCCGCCGACCAAGGTGCAGCGCAATGGAACGTTCTGTTTTTTCAGCAAAGCCAACGCGTCGAGCAATACGTCGAACCCTTTTTTCACCACCAAGCGGCCGACCGCCAAAATATGGCGTTCGCGCGAACCGAATTCGCTGTAAGGGAATTTGCGCAAATCCATGCCGTTGTAGATGCGCACGGCTTTGGCGGCATCTTCGCCGTATTGTTCGCGCAGATAGGCAAGGTTGTAGTCGGAAACAGTAACGGCGGCGGCGGAGTCGCGCATTTTTTTATCCAGTTCGACGGGCTGCTCGTATTGGAAATAGATGTCTTTGGCGTGGGCGGTGAAGGTGTAGGTAATGCCCGCAAAAATGGCGGCCTGCCGTGCAACCGTGGTGGCCTGCGTGCCGAAGTGGGCATGCAGATGGTTGATGCCGCGCGCTTTGATTTCCAAGGCTATGGCGATACTTTGCGACAGTTCGTGTACATTGCAGCCGGCCTCGGCCAGTTTTTGCGCAAAATCGGGCAATTCCTGAAAGGCCGTCTGAACCAGCTGCCATAACACTTCGGGTTTGTGCTGTTTGTTATTCAAGCGCGTAACGGGTGCGCGCACCTGCGAAATGCCGTCCTGAAAGTGTGTTTCTTCAACCGGGCCAAGCGCGAAAATATCGATTTTCAGGCCTTCGCGCTCATGCGCCAAAATTTCGTTGACGACAAATGTTTCCGAAAAGCGCGGATAGCGTTTGAGTACATACCCGATGTAAAGCGGCGCGCCTGCCGGTTGGCTGTTTTCTGTTTTGGTGTTGTTATTCATGATGTTTTTTCTGAAATGAAAGGTAGAAATCAGGCGGGGCTATTTTCGAGAATTTTTCGGACTTCGTTGGCCACGCGGTCCAAGCCGTCGAAGCGCAGCGTATCGCGGGCATCGGCCTGAGGTTTTTGTTCGCGCATCCATGCGCTCAGTGCCTGCGGTGTCAGGTCGTCGGGATGCAGGCAGTCGATAACGCCCATTTCCGCCAGCCGAGAAGCCCGTATCCACTGCTCGGTTCTCGGCTTGATGCGCGGAACAATCAGGGCGCGTTTGTTGAACGACAAAATTTCGGTGGTGGTGTTATAGCCGCCCATCGAAATCATGCACTCCGCCCCTTTCATGATTTTCAGCGGTTCGGGAACGAAATCCACCACTTTGATGTCTTGGCCGACACGTTCGTGCGCCATTGCGTGCAGACGTTCGCGTTGTTCTTCCGGCATCAGTGCGCCGGTAATCAGCAGGCCGTTCCAGTTTTCGGGCAGTTGCACCTGCATAAACGCCTGCGCCAATGCAAAACCATCCTGCCCGCCGCCGACCGCGCACAGCGCGTAAGGCGATTCGACTTCGGAAATCACGGTATCCAAACCGCGCACTTCCATACGGCGGCTTTGATCGAGATAGCCGACATAGCGCAGTTTTTCGACAATATCGGGGGCAACTTGGTACTCTTCGGCAAAGTTATACAGGTTGGGATCGCCGTACACCCAAATGCTGGAGAAATACAGTCGGATAATTTCGATGTTTTGCAGCTTTTTCCACTGGCTACGCACCGCTTCAGGTTCGTCGATGATGTCGCGCACGCCCAAAACGATGTGCGTACCGAGGCTGGCCAGCTCAGGCAGAATGTTGTCCAACTCGTTCATCGCACCGCGGGGCACGTTGTCCACCACCATAATGTCCGGCTCGAATGCTTCCAGTGCGGCATGAATGATGTTTTTGCGGATGTTGACCAAGCGTTTGACATCCTTGCCTAAGGAACGGGGGATGTATTGGCCGTCTGAAGTTTTGAAATAAGTCGGCATCGTTACGCTGTCCGCACCTTTGGGCAGCTTGAACGCACCCGATTCGCGCACGCCGGAAAGCAGCAGCACATCTGCATCGGGATATGCTTCCAGCACCGATTGCGCCAGCAGCATATTGCGTCGGATATGCCCCAAGCCCATGGTATCGTGCGAATAGAAAGCAATTCTGGGGGAAGTTTTTTTATCTCTTGATATGGTGGCCATGATTGTTTTCACTTAAAATTAAATAATGCTTAGATAGTGTGTGTAATCCAAATCATCGTCTGTATTTCTGTATTGCTAAGTTTGATATTGTCACGCTGATAGCGGCAAAACCGACATACAGGCCGTCTGAAACAACCGACAAATTTAGCACCAAAGATAAAATAGGACTATTTCGCCCTTTTAAATACACCAACAAATTTTAACACTATCATCACGATGACATAAGCCGACATAAGCCGAGTTTATATAGGGTTATCATTTGATATTAAACATATAACAGCTTATTCGATAGCATGATTTTTACTAAATGATGACAAAAAAATAATATTTTTTACATTTTCAAAACTTAAAAGTGTAACAAACAAAATATTCTATACAGATAGGTTTATATTTTCGAATAATATTATTTCTTTAGCGTTATTTATTCCGTTGCCTAATTATCGCAAGACCGATAAACTTTATTTTTTCAAGCTGTTTACAACACTTTCATCATTGGAAAATTTCATGAAAAAAACCACCCTAACCCTTTTAATGTCGGCCTTTGCCGCAACGCCCGCCATGGCTGTTTCCCTTTATAAAAACGAGTCGTCGGGTACGGAAATCGACTTTACCGGTTCGGCCCGAATCAAATGGGAAACCACCGCCGACAAAACAACCGAATACGACGACGGCCAAGTGGACGGCATCACCAAAGAAGCCAAAAACCATCCTGTTAAAAACAACGGTTCGCGTTTCGGCTTCAAAGCAAAACAGTCTTTGGGCAAAAGCGACCTGTATGCGCTCGGACGCGTGGAATGGCGTTTCCGCGGCAAAGACAATAAAGGCAACGACCGCCCGTCCAACCACGATTTCGACAACCTTTACGCCCGCCAGCTTTACGGCGGCATCGGTCATGAAAAATACGGCGAGCTGACTTACGGCAACCAAACCGTGATTACCGACGAAGTCAAACAGACCGATTTGGCCAATACCTTGAGCCTGAGTGACGGCCTGCTCAATTCGGGTATGCGCCGTTCCGTACAGTATGCTTATAAAAACAAAGACCAAGGCATTAAAGCGGGCGTGTACTACAGCGGCGGCAGCAAACGTGATAACAACGGTTTGACTTTCCTTGATGATGATGACTCAATAAAAAAACTCAAAGATGCTTGGGGTACCGGTGCCGTCAAAACATTCAAAATCGACGACAAACAGGAATTTACTTTGGCAGGCGGCGTTACCCGCGAACGCTTCAGCCAACGTAACGACGCAGCTGATAGAACAGAAACTGCCTACGCCGTCGGCACCGCATATACCTACGACAACACCACCGTCGGCTTGGATGTCGAACGCGGTGTCTATAAAAACCACGAAGAAACCGGCAGAAAAATCACCGAAGACGAAATCCGTACCGTGCTGTATCACAAGCTGAGCAACGACTGGAGCGCCTACGGCATGTATGCCTATAAAACCGAGAAGCGCGACGAAGCCGGCGAAAGCTCCGCCCGCAAAGAAAAGAAACACCAGTTTATGCTGGGTACGGAATATTATCTGATTCCGAAAAGCGAGCCGTTCCATGTCAAAACTTTTGCCGAAGTGCAAACCACACGAAGCAAAGACTACCGCAGCGGCGAATTGCGTGAAAAAAACCGTAACTACACCACCGTGGTCGGTTTACGCGCTTATTGGTAACCGGGTTCGGTAAAACCATGTTTAAGGCCGTCTGAAAATGTTTTCAGACGGCCTTTTTCAATTTCCGACAAACAACAAACACCCTATTCCGTTGCAACGCGGCAGGCATACCGTGCGGTATAATGGCCGCCCCAACCATCCGCCTGCGTCCGAGCACAAAACCCATGCTGCACAACAACCTGCTTCTCAAAATCGCCAACGAAGACTACCGCCGTCTGATTGAAACCAACGCCCGCCGTTTCAGCATCCCCGAAGTGGATTTGCTGCATGAAATACTGGAAACATTCGAATTCGATGTGGTGCAGGCGCAGGCATTGGCGCAGGCCGCGATGCTTCAGGCAAAGTTCGACCCCGATGCGCTGCACATCGAAACCGATGATGACGAAGACGTTACCGGCGTCTGCCCCCACTGCATCAACCCGCCGATGCCGCCCTTGCGCGATTATATGGTTTGGCGGCAAACGCGCGGATAAGGTTTTCCCGAAGGTTTTTCAGACGGCCTTGAAACACTAATGTCGTCATTACCGCTCGGACAGGAATCCATTGTTTATATTCTCAAGTCAATGAATAAAAAAGGATTTCTTAAGTCTTCAGCATGGATGCCCGCCTGCATGGGAAATACGGTAGCCGGACGCGCTTTTCACTTTCTCCGGAACCTGCCGAACCAAGGCAACGGATTTTTGTTATCGTGGCCCGAACATTTGCGCCTTCGCTATTTTTCGGGATTTCGGATTTTTATGCTTCAGACGGCTATAATACAGGCCGTCTGAAAACGTTTTTTAAAGCCCTCCCTATGCTGCAAACCGACAATCTGACCGCTGCACAGCCGCACCGCATCGTAACCGCACAAGCTGTTTCTTCGCAGGAGGAACTGCTGGAACGCGCCCTGCGGCCGAAAACGCTGGACGACTACATCGGGCAGGAAAAAGCCAAAGAGCAGTTGGCCATTTTCATCCAAGCCGCGAAAAAGCGCGGCGAAGCGCTCGACCATACGCTTCTGTTCGGCCCGCCCGGATTGGGTAAAACCACGCTTGCCCACATCATCGCCCGCGAGCTGGGCGTCAACCTGCGCCAGACTTCCGGTCCCGTGCTCGAACGCGCCGGCGATCTGGCCGCCCTGCTGACCAACCTCGAACCGCACGATGTTCTGTTCATCGACGAAATCCACCGCTTAAGCCCTGTGGTGGAAGAAATTCTCTACCCTGCTCTCGAAGATTACCAGCTCGACATCATGATCGGCGAAGGCCCCGCCGCCCGTTCGGTCAAAATCGACCTGCCGCCGTTTACGCTGGTGGGTGCGACCACGCGCGCGGGTATGCTGACCAACCCGTTACGCGACCGTTTCGGCATCGTTTCACGGCTGGAGTTCTATGAAAACAAAGACTTGGCAACAATTGTCGCACGCTCGGCACAGCTTTTGCAGCTTCAAATGGGCGAAGCCGGTGCGATGGAAGTGGCCAAACGCAGCCGCGGCACGCCCCGTATCGCCAACCGCCTGCTGCGGCGCGTGCGCGATTATGCGGAAGTCAAAAACAACGGCGTGATTGATGCGACCACCGCCGATGCCGCATTGAGTATGCTCGATGTCGATGCACAGGGTTTGGACGTGATGGACAGAAAATTCCTCGACGCCGTTTTGCACAAATTCGGCGGCGGCCCGGTGGGGCTGGAAAACGTTGCCGCCGCCATCGGCGAATCCACCGATACGATTGAAGACGTTATCGAACCGTATCTGATTCAGCAGGGTTTTTTACAGCGCACCCCGCGCGGACGCATGGCGACGGAGCGAGCCTATCTGCATTTCGGCCTGCATAAAGACTGATTGGACAGCCCGCATCCTGAACGGCAGACGCAGTTGCCGTTTTTTCCGTTACCGCGGTATCCGGTTACACGGCGCTCGGTTTTGAAAGCAGAAATCAGGCTGTGTTTGAACCGCCCGACAATAAAACAAGGCCATCATGGGCGACCGTGCCGTTTCCGCCATTGACCCATAAAGAAACCGATTTGCCGCTGAATGATGTGTTTCAGACGGCCTTTCCAACCGATGCCCATTCGAGCCGATGCCTAATAATAAACAGCACAGGCAGGCCGTCTGAAAAACCTTTTCAGACGGCCTGCCTGTGTTTTGAGCAACTCTTTATTCATTGGTGAACCCGAACGGGATTCCCGCTTGTGTGAATGACGGTGGCTGACGGTTCCGTACCGAACCGATGCCCGATCGATACCGTGCAAACGCAACCATAAACAAATTGCCGTTCCGCCCGTCTTTCCCCTGCCCTGTTCTCTTCACACTTATTTTGATAACATCCGCTCTCATTTCCCGTATTCCCGTTTTCAGACGGCCTTAACCTTTTCCCTTTACCGTTCCATGCTCAAAGCCTTTTTTCCTGCCGCGTTTGCCGCTTTCTTATCCGCCGCCCTGCCCGCATTTGCCGCGCCGCGCATCGCCACATCCGACTGGACGGTGGCGGAAACGCTGGCAGCCATGGGCCTTCCCCCCGTCGCGGTGGGCGACAAGCGCGTGTACGGCACTTGGGTCGGTTATCCGCCGCTGCCGGAGCGTTCCAAAGAAGCGGGGCTGCGTTTCCAGCCGAACCTTGAGCGGCTGCGGCAGATTCAACCGGATTTTTTCGTGCAGTCGAAATGGTATGCGGCGGCCAAACCGCAGTTTGAAAAAATCGCCCCTGTCTATGAACTGGATTTCGGCACGGATACGGGCATCGAATATGCGCATACTTTGGCGGCAACGCGCCGTCTGGCAAAAATAGCGGGGAACCCCGCGGCAGGCGAAAAACTGATTGCCGATACGGAAGCCGTGTTTGCGCAGGCCAAAAGCAGGCTGGCGAAATTCCAAGGCAGGCCGGTGGCGGCGGTGCAGTTCGACGATGGCCGCTATGCGCGAATTTACGGAAAAACTTCGCTCTATCAAGTAGTTTTCGACAAAGTCGGGCTGAAAAACGCTTGGACGGGAAAGTCCGACCAATGGGGTTTGGCACGGATTCCGCTGACGGATTTGGCGAAACTGCCGCGCGGCACGGTGTTGGTCATCGTGCCGCCGCATCCGCGCAATACGCGGCAGACTCTGGAAAAAAGCGCGTTGTGGAAGCGGCTGCCGTTTTCGCAACCGCACAACCGGCGCGTGATTCCCCCTGCTTGGAGCTACGGCGCGCTTCCTGCGATGCAGCAGTTTGCCCGACGGCTTGCCGAAGCCATGCCGTCTGAAAAGGAAATGCCGTGGTAGCAAATCAGGTTTCTCATGCCGTTTTCAGACGGCCTGTATTTTGGATGCTGGTGATCGCAGCGGGTTTGGCGTTTTTCCTATCGGCATGGATTCTGCACCTGCAATGGCATCTGCCGTGGGCACAGCTCTTTGCCCATCCCGATACCCTGCCCGTCGATGCGCTGATGGTGCAGAACAATACGCTGCCGCGAATGGCGATGGCGCTGCTGGCGGGCGGCAGCGTGGCGGTGGCGACGATGCTGATGCAGCAGCTGATGCACAACCCGCTTGCGTCGGACTCCACATTGGCGGTCAGCAGCGGCGCACAAACGGCGGTAGTCGGGGCGACGGTGTTTGCGCCCAACCTGCTGCTTTACGGCACGGGAGCAGTGGCGTTTGCGGGGGCGGCGGCGGCATTGGCGGCGGTGCTGTGGCTGTCATCACGCAAGGAAACGGTGCCGCTCACGGTGGTTCTGTCGGGCTTGGTGGTATCGCTTTATCTGGGTTCGTTTACCGGCATCGTGATGCTGTTTTTCAGCGAAGAAACGCGCGGCGCGGTGCAGTGGGGCGCAGGCTCGCTGATGCAGGACAGTTGGGCCGACAGCGGCTACCTGCTCGGCTGCATTGCCGCAGCGGGCTTAGTGATTGCCTTGTTAATCAAGCCTTTGGTTATCATGAGCCTGAACGACACCCAAGCCCGGGCATTGGGGATTCCGGTGAAAAAAATCCGTTTGGCGGCATTGGCTGCTGCTGCGTTTTTGAGTGCCAACGTGGTTGCCCTGGTGGGCATGATGGGGTTTACCGGATTGGCTGCGGCCACGGTTGTGCGGCAGACGGGAGTCCGCACCCTGCCCGCCCGTTTGGCGGCATCTTTCGCGGCGGGCGGACTGCTGCTGCTCATCACGGATAACACCTTGGTTTTGCTCAAGCATTATCATGAAACCGACCTGCCTGCGGGTGCCGTTGCCGCACTTATCGGCGCACCGCTGCTGCTTTGGCTGATGATGAAATCGCCTGCCCGCCCCGGTTTTCAGACGGCCTCAAGCCAAACCGTGGCTGCCGTCAGGCCGTCGCCGCTGCTGCGCCTGCTGCCTGTGTTTTGGGGAGCGGCGGTATTGCTGGCACTGTTTGTCGGGCGTAGCGACAGCTGGCAGTTCACACTCAGCGCCGACTATCTCGATCTGCGTTATCCCCGTGTCTTGCTGTCCGCCGCCTGCGGCGCGCTGCTTGCGCTGACCGGCGTGATGCTGCAAAGGCTCACGCAAAACCCGATGGCCAGTCCCGAGCTGCTCGGCATCAGTTCCGGTACCGCGCTCGGCGCCACCGCATTGGTGATGCTGTTTGATATTCCGTCGGGCGGTTGGTTTTGGGCGATCGGCGCGCTTTCATCGCTCGGCACGCTGCTGCTGATTCTGCTGTTCAACCGTAAAAACGGCCTGATGCCCGAAAAAGTGTTGCTGACCGGTATGGCCGTGGCTGCTTTCAGCGAGGCCGTTATCCGCATTTGGGATGCCAGCGGCGATTTCCGCGTGCAGCTGCTGATGGCTTGGCGAAACGGTTCCACCTACCATGCCACGCCCGAAACCGCCGCAGCCGTGGGTGTTTTCGCCGTCATGATGCTCGCCGCCGTGCTGCCGCTGCACCGCTGGCTCGGCCTGTTGAGCCTGAACGCGGTCATCGCCCAATCCGCAGGCGTGCACGTTGCCAAAGCACGCACCGTGCTCATCGTTCTCAGCGCCTTGTTGACCGCCGTTTCCACCCTGCTTGTCGGCCCCTTGAGTTTCGTCGGCCTGCTCGCCCCCCATCTGGCCAACATGCTCGGCGCACGCCTGCCCAAACAGCAGCTGGCCTGCGCCGCCCTTATCGGCAGCACCGTGATGACCGCCGCCGACTGGCTCGGACGGCAGATTCTGTTCCCTTACGAAGCCCCCGCCGGCCTGATGGCCACACTCATCGGCGGTGCGTATTTCATGGTGATGATGCGGAGAATGCAGCGGTTTTAAGGCCGTCTGAAAACGGCATTCCCGCTTGCTGAACCGTATCAAAAAGTTCTATCATGCCGCTTCCGTAATTTTTACAGAAGGCCGAAAACAATGAAGCTGCCCGTTATCGACAATGCTTATCTCCCCCCCTTGCAGGCGTTCGAAGAAAAAATCCTGAAAAACCACGCCGCAATCGAAAACTGGTTCCGCGGACAGTGGCGGGTACACAAACCGCCGTTTTACGGCTCTGTGGACATCCGCAACGCAGGTTACAAAATGGCTTCTATCGACATGAACCTGTTCCCCGGCGGTTTCAACAACCTCAACCCCCACTTCATCCCCATTGCCGCAGTCGCCGCACAGGATGCCGTACAGCGTGCCTGCGCCAGCGCGAAATCGGTTCTGATTGTGCCGGAAAACCATACCCGCAACACGTTTTACCTGCAAAACGTCTATGCCCTTGCCGACATACTGCGCTCGGCCGGATACGAAGTGCGTTTGGGCAGCCTGAACCCCGAAGTAACCGAACCGACGGAATTTCAGACGGCCTTGGGCGACACCATCCTGCTCGAACCGCTCCAACGCAGCGGCAACCGCGTCAGCCTTGCCGACGGCTTTTCGCCCTGCGTCGTGCTGCTCAACAACGACCTTTCCGCAGGCATTCCCGAAATCCTCAAAGGCGTGGAGCAAACCGTATTGCCGCCGCTGCACGGCGGTTGGACAACCCGCCGCAAAACCGCCCATTTCGCCGCTTACGACCGCGTGGCCGAAGATTTCGCCAAACTCATCGGCATCGACGTATGGCACATCAATCCCTATTTCGAGCAAATCGGCGGATTGGATTTCCAAGAACGCGAAGGCGAAGACGCGCTGGCCGAAGCGGTGGAACGGATGTTGGCGAAAATCCAGGCCAAATACGACGAAAAAGGCATTACCGACAAGCCTTTTGTGATTGTCAAAGCCGATGCGGGCACTTACGGCATGGGCGTGATGAGCGTGAAATCCGCCGACGATGTGCGCGGACTGAACCGCAAAAACCGCAACAAAATGGCCAAAGTCAAAGAAGGTTTGGAAGTAACCGAAGTCATCGTCCAAGAAGGCATCTACACCTACGAAACCCTTGACGGCGCGGTTGCCGAACCGGTGGTTTACATGATGGACAGATTCGTTATCGGCGGCTTCTACCGCGTTCACGAAGGCCGCGGCACCGACGAAAACCTCAACGCCGGCGGCATGGTGTTCGTTCCCCTGTCGCAAAGCATCCCCACCGGTAACGGCGACGACACGCCCGACTCGCCCGAAAGCTGCAAACGCGTTTTCGAACAATGGGATTCGCTCGGCATGCCGCGCAGCCAAGACTGCGGCAGCGTCCACATCGACAACGAATCCAACCGCCTGTATGTATACGGCGTGATGGCGCGGCTCTCGCTGCTGGCCGCAGCGGTAGAACTGGAAACGGCAGCCCCGTAATCAAGCAATACCGTTCACAGCAAAAGGCCGTCTGAACAATATTCAGACGGCCTTTTGTGTATGGTTGTGTTTACATAATACGTTAACGGTATCGGCCACCGCCGTTCCTGCGAAGGCAGGCATCTGGATTGAACGAAAGAAATCTTTTTATTCATGTACTTATGAATATTGATTGGCTCTGAATTTTCTGCCACATAGACGTAGCAGTTGTTAAGAGTCCGTATAAATAACGCATCCCGCCAAACCGGATTCCCGCCGACTGCAACCGATTCGCCGCAGTTTTCATGCCAAGTGTTAAATTTTATTCTGAAATTTACAGAAAATTTACACATTGGCCGCAAACCCCGCTATAATCAGCCCCGTCAGTTTCAACTCAAAACCTACCGGATTTCCAAATGGATAATATGGTAACCATCATCAACATTCTGCTGATTCTCACCCTGCTCTATACCTGCGTCTTGGTATGGGCGCGCAGCCTCAGGCGGAAAAAAGCGTATTTCCAAAAAATCAAAAACGACCCGGCCACCCGAAAATGGCTGCGCGACCATCTCTCCGGCGAAGAACTCAAAGACCTGAAAGCCGTTAAAGAACGCTATTTCTTTTCCATGATGCAGGCCAAACAGTTGGTCGACGATTATTACCGCAACAGCAAATAACTGTCCGCAGCAGAAAAGGATGCATACAGGCCGTCTGAAAATGTTTTTCAGACGGCCTGTTCTTTAAATTTGGCTGTGTTTGGATATTGTGCCGATGACATACCGGCAAAACGGTTTTTCCCGACTTTCGTCATTCCCGTGCAGACGGGAATCCATGTTCGAAATCCGAAATCTCTTTTTAAGCAGATATTTGTGAATATCAAAACCGGATTCCCGCCTACGCGGGAATAACGAAACGGACTGCCGTCCGTATCGGTTTCGGAAATACAGACGGCCAACCGCATCAACGGCACGCCGCTGCGCCTTCGGGATACACCGATGCAGGTGTCTGCGTCAGCGCAAACAGGGTTTCGAGCTGCTGCACGGCCTGGGTTTGGGCATGGTTCAAAATACCGGCCTTACACGCGGCGGCGCGTACCTGTTTTCTGGCCTGTTCCTGCACCTGCGTAAACACGGTTTTATCTGCCGGATGCAGGTCGAAATGCCCCGTTTGAATGTCGTACACTTCGATGTTTTCCAAATCCACGCTCAAAATTTCGGTTTGCGGCAGGCTGATGATGACTTTGCCGTCCACAATGTTCACCTTGTCGGCGGTCAGCTTGTCCAAATCCAAACCGGCCAGCACTTTGCCGCGCACCACAAACAATCCCTTCTGCGAATCCTGCCACAGCGCATACCAATTACCCTTTTTCTCGGTGCGGATGATGGTGTCGATGTAGAAAGCCGTGCTTTCCAGCCTGTTCAAATTCTTGATTTGCTGCAAAACACCTTCGCGGCTCAATACCTGATGTGCCGGTTCGGACGGTTTTTCGGGTGCGTTTTTCATGCCGTAAAACAGGCCGAGCGCGGCAGCCGCTGCCGCCACAACCAGTATGGCCAAAATGCGGAAAAAGGTTTTCATTGCGTGTCTATACCCATAAATAGCTGAAAGCGGGCTTAATATCGTTGCAGGCGTTTGGTTTTCAAGAAAATTTTACACTTCCCGAGTAGGACGTTTTCAGACGGCCTTTATCTCAATACGGCTTGCCCGACGGTATTTAGCCCTGACAAGCGGCTTCGTTTTCCGCTACAATGCAAAACACTTTTTCCACCCGAATCCGAAGGAATGTAGAGATGTTCTCCAAAAGCGTAACCATAGCAAAATACGACCCCGAACTCGCCGCCGCCATCGATGCCGAAGTACAGCGCCAGCAAGACCACGTCGAGCTGATTGCCTCCGAAAACTACGTCAGCTGCGCCGTGATGGAAGCCCAAGGCACCCAGCTGACCAACAAATACGCCGAAGGCTACCCGAGCAAACGCTACTACGGCGGCTGCGAACACGTCGATGTGGCCGAACAGCTCGCCATCGACCGCGTGAAAAAACTGTTCGGCGCGGAATACGCCAACGTGCAGCCCCACTCCGGCAGCCAGGCCAACCAAGCCGTGTACGCTTCCGTTTTGAAACCGGGCGACACCATTTTGGGCATGAGCCTCGCCCACGGCGGCCACCTGACCCACGGCGCAAGCGTGAACATCTCCGGCAAACTGTACAACGCCATTACCTACGGCTTGGACGAAAACGAAGTATTGGATTACGCCGAAGTGGAACGCCTGGCGCTGGAACACAAACCCAAAATGATCGTGGCCGGCGCTTCAGCCTACGCGCT
>NZ_JBHCJY010000007.1:0-54658 GCF_041804105.1 Neisseria sp. | reverse complement strand
TCCGCCGAACACGCCGCCGAAATCAAAGTGCGCCTGTACGACCGCCTGTTTACGGTCGAGCGTCCCGATGCCGTGCGCGGCCAAGACGGCGAATACCTGCCGTTTACCGATTTTCTCAACCCCGAATCCGTGCGCGAAATCACCGCCTTTGCCGAACCCGTCGCCAAAACCCTGCCCGCCGAAAGCCGCTGGCAGTTCGAACGGCTGGGCTATTTCGTTGCCGACCGCAAAGACCACACCCCCGACGCGCCCGTGTTCAACCGAACGGTTACGCTGAAAGACAGTTGGCAGGCAAAAGAAAAATAATCCCTTGTTTTTAAAACCATCAAAACAGGCCGTCTGAAAAATATTTTCAGACGGCCTGTCTGTCTGCATAGATACACCGAAAAACACAAGCTGTGTTTGAACGGTATGCGTTGATAAGAGATCCCATCATTCCCACTCAAACGGAATCCGGCGTTGGCTGCAAAGATCTTAGGAATTCATGAATTCATTCCGCTTGCGGATTCATTCCGGATTCCCGCCTGCGCAACCATGACAGGATTCCGACAATATCGCGGTATCAATCCGTTCCATAAACCGACATGCCGTATAAATGCCTAAACAAAAACAAGGCCGTCTGAAAAGTTTTCAGACGGCCTGTTTCCTTTTTGGCAGAAGCGGCTCCCCAAGCTGTGTAGGGGCAAAAAATCCTACCCGCTTACGGCTTTTTCGGCCTGACCCTGACGCTGAGCGGCAGATGGTCGGAGAGTTTCTGCCAATGCGCGCTGTTGTGGATTTTTGCATCCAACACTTCCAGATTGCGGGTATAGACGCGATCGAGACTCAAAACGGGCAGGCGCGCGGGGAAGGTTTTCGGACGGCGGCCTTTGGCATCGACAAAGGCTTCGTCGAGTTTCAGCGCACGGCCGAGCGAAGCGGCGGATTTTTCGCGCCAATCGTTGAAATCGCCGGCGATAATCAGCGGGCTTTCGGGAGAAACGTGGCGGGCAACGTAATCGTAAATCGCGCGGTACTGTTTGGCACGGTCGGGTTCGCGCAGATTGAGATGGGCGCACACGCAGACCAGCGGCGACTCCCAGTCGTCAGGCAGAACTTCGCTATGCAGGAGGCCGCGCTGTTCGAGCCGGTTGACGCTGATGTCGAGATTGTGGCGGGTATCGATGGGCAGGTGGCTGAGAATCGCGTTGCCGTGGTCGCGTTCGCGGTAGACGGCGTTTCGGCCGTAACTGCTGTTGTAGGACAGGCGGTTGCCGAGCACGTCGTAATGCGGCTCTTTGGGAAAATCGGCGAAACGGTTGCGCCTGCGGCGGTGTTCTCCCTGCACTTCCTGCAAAAACAGAACGTCGGAATTGAGCCTGTGCAGCGCGTCGGCCATGCTGTCGAGCTGTACTTTGCGGTTGAGCGCGGACATGCCTTTGTGCATGTTGTATGAAGTAACGGTGATGGGGGACATGATGTTTTCCGTAAAGTTTTTATTGGAATTGTGTATTGAAATTATAGCACTATGGTTTTTCAGGGGTCGGAAAACGTATGTAAAAAACATCAAAACGAGACCGTCTGAAAACCTGTTTCAGACGGCCTTGATGCGGTTGGCGGCGGAAAACCGAGGGAAAACGGAACCGGTATGCGGCCAACCGTTTTGTGTGCAAATGACACATCCGTGCGGTTGGCGCGAACCGCGTTGGCGATTTGTCCGGTTCGGCTGTTCAAACGGGATGGTGCGGAGAAAGTGCTTTCGGATCTTCGCCGAAACGGTTGGTTCGGCGTTGGCCGTCTGTAAACAGCAAAACCGCCGCGAATACCAGCGCGATGACGACCACCGCTCTGAAAAACCACTGTGCCTGCGGAAACAGTACGCCCAGCTCTTCTTCGGCAAAAACGGCAGACAATATCCAGGAAACATAAAGCGGCAGCAGGATAAGCTGCCACCAGCCCGAACGCCCCATGTCGTGCAGACGGCGTGCCGTCAGGCTGACGGATGCCAAACGCACGATGACGGTATACGGAAGGGCAACCAGCAGGGCGGCCCAAAAAACGGTCTGCACCGAAACGGTTTGCGTCTCCTCCAAGGCATACAGTATGAAACCTAAAATTCCGCTTAAAACAGCTTCCACCAAAATAAATACGCCGTATTCCATACGCCGTGCGCGGGTGCGGAAATTGAAAATGTTTTTAAGCGAATGCAGAAACCAATTCATTTTTACTTTCTCCTGTAATCAAGCGTGAAATAGGGTGAAACAAAACGGGGGCATCCACCGGCCTGTAAAGCAAAGGCCGTCTGAAAAGTTTTCAGACGGCCTGCCGTTTCACGATGCCCGTAACGACGCGAACACGTCGAAATAATCGGGAAAGGTTTTGTGCGTACATTTCGGATCGTTGATGACGACCGGCACGCCCAACAGCGACACCAGCGAAAAGCACATCGCCATACGGTGATCGTCGTAGGTATCGATTACCGCGTCGGCGGTCAGCGCATCGGGCGGCGAGATATGGATGGCTTCCGGCTCTTCGGCAACGGTTGCGCCGACCTTGCGCAGCTCCGCAGCCATCGCTGCGATGCGGTCGGTTTCTTTGACCCGCCAGGAACCGATATTACGGATGGTGCACGGCGCGCCGCTTGCCAAGGCCACCACGGCCAACGTCATCGCCGCATCGGGAATGTGGTTGGCATCCAAATCGAAAGGCAGGATTTTCTGCCCCGCCGCTCGGGAAACTTCGATAAAGTTGTCGCCCCACACCACGGTTGCGCCGATTTTTTCCAATTCGTGCGCAAAGGCGACATCGCCCTGAATGGCGTTCCTGCCCAAACCGGTTACGCGCACGGGTTCGCCCGACAGCAGGCCTGCGGCCAGAAAATACGATGCGCTCGATGCGTCGCCTTCCACATGCAGGACTTCCGGCGCACGGTAGCGCGCCCCCGCGGGAATGCGGAACACGCGGTAGCCGTCGTTCTCCACATCCACGCCGAACTGCGCCATCAGTTTCAGCGTGATGTCGATGTAGGGCTTGGAAATCAGCTCGCCCGCCACTTCGATGTCGAACGCCTGCCCCGTCAGCGGCAGCGCCATCAGCAGCGCAGTCAGGAATTGGCTGGATACGTTACCCTTAACCGGAACCACGCGCGCGCCGTTGTCGGTACGGTGATTGATTTGCAGCGGCGGATAGTGTTCGTTACCCAGATATTCGATGTCCGCCCCTGCCTGCCGCAACGCATCGACCAAATCGCCGATGGGCCGTTCGTGCATGCGCGGTACGCCGTGCAGGTGGTAATTGCCGCCGAGCACCGCCAATACCGCGGTCAGCGGGCGGAATGCCGTACCCGCATTGCCGAGAAAGAGATCGGCTTCGCGGTTGGGAAACCGTCCGCCCGTACCGTGCACTTTCAGACGGCCCTCGCCGGCGGTTTCAATCTTCACGCCCAGCTTGGCCAGCGCTTCGAGCATTCTGTCGGTATCGTCGGATTTCAACAGCGAACGGATTTCGCAAACGTTGTCGGAGAGCGCGGCCAAAAGCAGCGTACGGTTGCTGATGCTTTTCGAGCCGGGCAAGGCGACGGTTGAAGGTTTGAGCGTGGCTGCGGGCAGGCGGATGGAATCGGTCATGGCGTTCAAACGGAATGGAAATGGGAAAGCGGCATTATAACAGCAAAGGCCGTCTGAAATTTTCAGACGGCCTTTCGGTACGGATGCGGATATGGGTTTACTGCGGAGCAGGCACCATTGCCGTTTGCGGCATCAATACGGCAATGGCAATCATGACAATAACCGACAACACAATACCGATAACCATCAGAATCAATTGTGCTTTGAAAAAATTGGCCTTGTTCGGATTGGTATTGCTGCTGAATGCCCACACCAGAATCATGATTAAATTCACAATCGGTACAATCATAATCAAAGAGGAAATCAGCCATTCTTTCAGGCTGACTACTTCGGCATGCTGAGGCTGCTGTTGGACTTCGTTCATTGCTTGCTGCTTTCTTGTTGTGTTTGAAAAAAGGTCGAATTATAAATGTTTTTATCATTGGCAACAATCATAATAGGGAAATAAAACTTCGCCGGCTTCGGCCCGCCGTACCATTCATATGCGCTCTCCGTACTTTGCCGCTTTGTATCTTAAATTTCCATTCACAAATTTCCGCTCACAGCAAAAGGCCGTCTGAAATCCATACCGGTTTTCAGACGGCCTTTATTCCTTGTCTGCCTTGCCGAAGATTTTGCCCGTTTAAATCAGTTCCAAATCCGGCCCTGCGTTTTGTGCGCGTCGGCTGCGCAGTTGGATGTCGAGGCGCAGATCGTGGGGCGAGTCGGCGTTTTTAACGGCATCCTGAAAGCTGATGTCGCCGTTTTCGTAGAGGGTGTACAGCGCCTGGTCGAAAGTCTGCATACCCATCGACTGCGATTTTTTCATGATTTCTTTGATGCCGTGGATTTCGCCTTTGTGAATCAGCTCGGAAATCAGCGGGGAATTGAGCAGGATTTCCACTGCGGCTACGCGGCCGCGGCCGCCTTCGCGCGGGATAAGCCGCTGCGAAATAAAGGCCTGCAGGTTGAGCGACAGGTCGGTCAGCAGTTGCACGCGGCGCTCTTCGGGGAAGAAGTTGATGATGCGGTCGAGTGCCTGGTTGGAGTTGTTGGCGTGCAGCGTGGCCAGACACAGGTGGCCGGTTTCCGCGAAGGCAAGCGCGTAATCCATGGTTTCGCGGTCGCGGATTTCGCCGATCAGGATAACGTCGGGCGCTTGGCGCAGGGTGTTTTTGAGCGCGGCAAACCAGTTTTCCGTGTCCACGCCCACTTCGCGCTGGGTGATGATGCTTTTTTTGTGCTGGTGGACGAATTCAATCGGATCTTCGATGGTGATGATGTGGTCTTGGCAGTTTTCGTTGCGGTGGTCGACCATTGCGGCCAGCGAAGTGGATTTGCCCGAACCCGTACCGCCGACGAAAATCACCAACCCGCGTTTGCGCATGACCACGTCTTTCAAAACGACGGGCAGGTTGAGGCTGTCGAAGTTGGGGATTTTGCTGGTAATCGAACGGAACACCAAAGCCGTTGCGCCGCGCTGCACCATGGCGTTGACGCGGAAGCGGCTGGTATCGGGCAGACTGATGGCAAAGTTGCATTCGTTGGTGGACGAAAATTCGTCAATCTGTTTGGGGGTCATGATGGAAAACGCGATTTCCATGCAGCGTTCGGCCGTGAGCGGCTCGTCGGTAATCGGCGTGATTTTGCCGTCCACTTTCATGGCCGGCGGGAAATTGGTGGTAACGAACAGGTCGGAACCTTTGAATTTGTTCATGTGGCGCAGCCAGGTATGGATTTCTTCTTTCGCGCTCGGGGGGGTGCTGTTTGTCATGGTTTCGGTCAAATGTGTTAACGGTTGGCTGTGATTATAACAAAATTTATGAAAAACGCGTGAACGCAGCAGCGTTGCCGCCGCCGTCGGTGTTGCATTTGCGGCATCCGCAAAGGCCGTCTGAAAATTTCAGACGGCCTGTTATAATCGCGGCAATCTGTATTCTTTCGGGAGAACATCATGTCCGCAGTCAAAACCATTGCCGTTATCGGCGCGATGGAACAGGAAATCGAGCTGCTGAAATCGCGCTTGGAACAGGCCGAAACCGAAACGTTCGGCACGCTGTCCGCATGGAGCGGGCTATATTGCGGCCACAGGGTCGTGCTGGTATTGAGCGGCATCGGCAAGGTCAATGCCGCCGTGGCGACGGCTTGGGTGGTTTTCCGCTTCCGTCCCGATTACGTCGTCAACACAGGCAGCGCGGGCGGTTTGGCGGGCGGCTTGAAAGTGGGCGACGTGGTCATCGGCACGCACGCCGTCCACCACGATGCCGACGTTACCGCTTTCGGCTACCGCTACGGACAGCTTCCCGGCCAGCCGCCTCTGTTCGAGAGCGACGCGATGCTGGTGGAAACCGCGTTCCGCGCCGCCGCATTCGACGGTGCCGCCGTTTATCAAGGCTTGATCGGCAGCGGCGACCAATTCGTCCACAGCAGCGAAACCGCCGCCGAAATCCGCCGCAACTTCCCCGATATTCAAGCGGTGGAAATGGAAGCCGCCGCCATCGCCCAAACCTGTGCACGGCTGCAAACGCCGTTTGTGCTTATCCGCGCCATCTCCGACTCCGCCGACGAGAAGGCCGACATCAGCTTCGACGAATTCCTGAAAACCGCCGCCGTACATTCGGCGGAAACGGTAACGGCGATGCTGAAGGCGTTGTAAACCCGGATTCAGACGGCCTGGTTTGTACCAACTGCCGACGCGCTACCGCTAACGGCCGACGTTCCCGCACAGGCGGGCATCCATCGTCAATATCCACAAACACATCAATCCAAAAGATTTCCGGCATCCGAATCCGGATACCCGCCTGCACGGAAATGACGGTCGGCCTCACCGGACTCCATGCCGGATATGGCACACAAGCTATAACACGGACAGGCCGTCTGAAACTTTTTTCAGACGGCCTGCCGCCCGTTTTACCGCCGGCCGATGTATCACCGCGCCTTACCGCCCATACCGAGCCCTACGGTATAATTCCGCCACTCATCATTTCACGTCCGTCTCCCATGCTCCACCTCTACCAGTCCGACAAACTCGAATCGCTGGCCGCGCGTTTTGCGGCGGCGGTGTCTGCCGTGCCTTTGGAGAACCCGTTTGCACCGGAAGAAATCGTGGTACAGAGCCAGGGAATGCGGCGGTATCTGAACGCTTATCTGGCGCGGGAAACGGGTGTGGCGGCGAATTTGAAGTTCAGCCTGCCTGCGGGCCTGGCCTGGCGGCTGATGCAGGACTTTATCGACGGCATTCCCGAAATCAATCCGTTTTCGGCGGAAGTATTACGCTGGCGGCTGGTGCAGCTGTTCGGCACTCCGGAATTTCAGACGGCACCGGCGTTGGCACCCGTTCGCACGGCTTTGGCGGATTACCTGAACGGTTCGGCAACCGCCGCCTACCAGCTTGCGGGCGAACTGGCAGATATTTTCGACCAGTATCTCGTGTACCGCCCCGAGTGGATTGATGCGTGGCAGGCCGGACGGCTGCTGGATTTGGGCAGGGACGAAATCTGGCAGGCGGCTTTGTGGCGCTTTCTCGACGACGGCAGCCAAACCGCGCCGCACCGCGTGGCCTTGTGGGAAATGCTGTTGGGCCGTCTGAAACGCGAAAAACTGCCCGAACGGCTGTTCGTGTTCGGCATCTCCACCATGGCGCCGATGTACCTGCAACTGTTGCAGGCACTGGCGGAACATTGCGACGTGGTCGTATTTGCGCTGAACCCGAGCGCGGAATACTGGGGCAATGTCATCGAACCGGCGCAGATTCTGAAAAACGGCGGCAGCGAAGCCGACAGCGGCCATCCGCTGCTGGCTTCTTTAGGCAAGCAGGGGCGCGATTTTTTCGATGCGCTCACCGAAACCGAAATCGGACACAACGTCCAGATTTACGCCGAAGACGACGGCAACGATACGCTGCTGCACCGCCTCCAGCACGACATACGCCGTCTGAAAACACCGCAAACGCCCGATTATCCCGTCATCGGTTTCGACCAATCGGTGCACATCGTTTCGGCGCATAGCCCACTGCGCGAATTACAGGTTTTGAAAGACCGGCTGCTCGGCATACTGGCGGAACATCCCGATTGGCAGCCGCACGACATTGCCGTGCTCACGCCAGACATCGAACCGTATGCGCCGTTTATCGAGGCCGTGTTCGGACAGTCGCAGGGCGGCGCGCAGGCCCTGCCCTATTCCGTGTCCGACGTGCGCCTGAGCCGCCGCCAGCCGCTGTTTTACGCGCTGGAACAGCTTCTCGATGCGCTGGAAAGCCGTTTTGAAGTCGACAAAATCCTGCCGCTGCTCGAACACGGCCTGATTCTGGAACGCTTCGGCCTCACGCGCGACGACTTGCCGCTGCTCCGCGATGCGGCGGCGGCGTTGAACGTGCGCTGGGGTTTGGACGAAACCGCGCGCGGCGGCAACGCGCTGTTTACCTGGCGGCAGGCGCTCGACCGCATGGTGCTGGGCTGGATGCTGCCCGACGACGGCGCGCTGTGGCAGGGCGTGGGCGCGTGGCAGGCCGATTTCAACCAAACCGGCACGCTCGCCCGCTTCGCCGCTTTCGTGCACGCCCTTGCCCGCACCGCAAACGAATGGCGTTGCGACACGGACACCGAAGGCTGGTGCGCCCGCGTACACAGCCTGCTGGCCGGTTTTTTCCACACCGACGGCGAACCGCAGGCCGTTCAGCAGCTCGGACAGGCACTGGCGCAATGGCGGCAGCAGGCGGATGCGGCGGGATTCGGCGGCACGCTGCCCTATCCCGTGGCCGTGCGCCACATCCGCCGTTTTCTCGGCAGCGAAAGCGAAGCGGGCTTCCTGCGCGGCGGCATCACGTTTTGCAGCATGGTGCCGATGCGCAGCCTGCCGTTCAAGGTGATCTGCCTGCTCGGGCTGAACGACGGCCGTTTTCCCCGCGACACCCGCGCCTCTTCCTTCGACCTGATTGCCCGCCATCCGAAAAAAGGCGACCGCGCCCGCCGCGACGACGACCGCTACCTGTTTCTCGAAGCGCTCGTCAGCGCCCGCGAAATCCTGTATCTCTCCTATATCGGCCGCAGCGTCCGCAACGACGAACCGCTCGCCCCTTCTTCGCTGTTGGGCGAACTCATCGACACGCTGGCCGGCATGACGGGGATGCCGTCTGAAAAAGTCTTCGAACAGCATGTTGTCCGGCATCCTTTGCAGGCGTTCTCGCGCCGCTATTTCGACGGCAGCGGTTTTTCAGACGGCCTCCGCAGCAGCCGCAGCGACTATGCCCAAGCCTTGAACACGCCCGCCGCCGCGCCCGAACCCTTTTTCAGCGAACCGTTGGCCGCTGCGGACGAAACCGCCGTTCACAACGAAATTGACGCACAAGACTTTCTTGCCTTCTGGCGCAGCCCCGTGCGTGCCTGGCTCAGGCAGGCTTTGGGCTGGAGCCGCCCATATTTCGGCGAAACGGCCGATTCCGCCGAACCGTTCGAACCTGATGCCGGCCAAACTGCTGCCGTCAGCGCCGCCTACACCGAAGCCCGCCGCCGCCGCGAAGATTTCCGCACGACAGAACAGCGCATCTCCGCCCGCAGCCTGCTGCCCGCAGGCGAAATCGGCGCACTCTGGCAGCAGCGTTTTCAGACGGCCGCCAAACAGCTCGACGGCGGGCTGCTCGACAGCCCCGAACTGCCGCCCGCCGCGTTCCGCATCGCAACGCCGCACGGCACGCTGGCCGGCAGCATTACCCGTCTGCACAAACACGGCCGCATCATCGTGCGGCACAGCAACAAAAAAAGCGCGCCCGAAACCACCGTGCAGATGCTCGAACACCTGATTTACTGCGCGGCAAGGCCGTCTGAAACGCCCGACTGCACCACGCATATTCTCGGACAAGAGACGGCAACCTATCCCCCCGTCCGACAGGAAACCGCCGCCGACCTGCTCGGCAAATGGCTGCAATACTACCGCATCGGCCAAAGCCGTCCGCTGCCGTTTTTTCCCAAAACCGCACTTGCCGCCGCAGCCGAGTTCAACAAAAAGCAGGACTGGCAGGCCGCACTCAAAGCCGCATACAAAGCCTACGAAGGCGGAAAAATGGCTACGGGCGAAAAAGACTACGCCGAAAACGCCCAAGTATTCGGCCGCGACGACGAAAGCCCGCTGAACGGTGCGCTGTTTGAAAACATGGTGCGCGAACTGCTCTCCCCCCTGCTGGCCGTGTGCGGGGTAAGCGACAAAGATGTGGCAGACAAACCTGAAACGTGATGCGGCGGCTTTCCCGGTTCCGCTTCTGCAGGTTCGGCGGCAGGAAAATACCACCGACAACCGTCATTCCCGCGCAGGCGGGAATCCGGCTTTAATGGAAAGAAAACTTGTTGGCGTATGCGTAATCGCGGATTCTCTCTTTCACAGATAACAATACCGAAGGAATCGATGTCCGGCAGGTAAAGCCTGAAATTAAACAATATCTCAGGTACAGTCGGGGCGTAACCGCATGCAACGCCCAAAGGTTTCAGACGGCATTTCAACCATCATTCGTACGGTTACACCGCTTGCAGCGGCTAACCGTACCTACAAACCTCACAACCGTCATTCCCGCGTTTGTGAACACCAACCATGAACTCCGACCAACCGCCGATAAAAACAAGGCCGTCTGAAATTTCAGACGGCCTTACCTGTCCATAATCTGTCATTTAATGGTCGCTGGCATCCGCTGCGCCGATACCGGTCATGGAACGGACGTATTGCGCTTCAAAGCCCGCTTTGTCTTCTGCCGCGCGTGCGGATTTGTCGGTAACGGAGAAGAACCATGCCGAAATAAAGGCCAGCGGAATGGTAAACAATCCGGGGTTGCTGTACGGGAAGATGGGTTCTTCAAAATGCAGCACCTTCACCCATACGGTCGGGCCGATCACAATCAACAGTGCGGCGGACAAAAGCCCCAAGAAGCCGCCGATTACCGCACCGCGTGTGGTCAGCCCTTTCCAAAACATCGACAGGGCCAGAATCGGGAAGTTTGAAGATGCGGCCAGTGCGAAGGCGAGACCGACCATAAACGCAACGTTCTGGTTTTCAAAGGCGATGCCGAACACTACGGCGAGAATGCCGAGTACCAGCGTGGCCAAGCGGGATACGCGCATTTCTTCGCGTTGCGTGGCCTTGCCTTTGCGCAATACCGAAGAATACAGGTCGTGGCTCACGGCGGATGCGCCCGAAAGTGTCAGTCCGGCAACCACGGCCAGAATGGTGGCGAATGCAACGGCGGAAATAAAGCCCAAAAACAGGTTGCCGCCGAGCGCGTTGGAAAGGTGTACCGCCGCCATATTGGTGCCGCCAATCATTTCGACCACGGACTTGCCTTCTTTCATCATAGTGGTGAAAAACTGCGGGTTGTCTTTGGTAACGAAGATAATCGCGCCGAAACCGATAACGAAGGTCAAGATGTAGAAGTAGCCGATAAGCCCTGTGGCCACGAATACCGATTTGCGCGCTTCTTTGGCATCGGGCACGGTGAAGAAACGCATCAGGATGTGCGGCAGTCCGGCCGTACCAAACATCAACGCCAAGCCCAGAGAGAGCGCGTCGACCGGATTGGACACCAAACCGCCCGGTGCCATGATGGCTCCGCCTTTTTCATGGATTTCGGTGGCTTTGACAAACATGGTTTCAAGGCTGAAACCGGTGTGGTAGAGAATCATCACGGCCATAAACGTCGCACCCGAGAGCAACAGCACAGCCTTAATCATCTGCACCCAAGTGGTCGCGAGCATACCTCCGAACAACACATACACCACCATCAACACGCCCACAATCACGACGGCGGAAAAGTAATTCATGCCGAACAGCAATTGGATAAGCTTGCCCGCTCCGACCACCTGCGCAATCAGATACAGGATAACCACCAGCAGCGAACCGCTGGCCGCCATCACGCGCACGGGTTTTTGCGCCAAACGGTAGGCCACCACGTCGGAAAAGGTGAATTTGCCTAGATTACGCAGACGTTCCGCCACCAAAAACAGCACAATCGGCCACCCCACCAACCAGCCCGTCGAATAAATCAGGCCGTCGTAACCGGTGGTGAACACCATGGCGGAAATGCCCAGAAACGAAGCCGCAGACATATAGTCGCCCGCAATCGCCAAACCGTTTTGATAGCCGGAAATCCCGCCGCCGCCGGTGTAGAAGTCTTTGGTGGACTTGTTCTGCTTGGCCGCCCACTTGGTAATGAAGAGCGTGCCGCCCACAAACAGCAGAAACATCACAATCGCGGAAACATTCAGCGGCTGTTTCTGCACTTCTCCGCCGATGGCATCCGCCCATGCGTTTGCCGCCGCTGCCGCCAGCACCAATCCTGTCAGAAATTTCTTCATTTGCCCTCTCCCATGACTTCCTTCACCACATCCTGAGTCATTTTTTCAAACTTACCGTTGGCGATGCGAACATACACGCCGGTAATGGCAATGGAAAACACAATCACAAACAGGCCGGCATAAATGCCCCATGTCGTGATGCCGTCTGAAACAGGTTTGGCAAACACTTCCGGCGATGTACCGATAAGCCAGATAAAGGCCACATACAGCACAAACACCACGGCCGAAAAACTCCAGCCGATAAGTGCCTTCTGATGAGCCATGCGTCGGAACTCGGGATGTTCCAACACCTTCTTGGCAGTTTGCGTATCCATTTTTTCTTCTCCTATTATCCTTATAAACTTGGCTTTCGCCGCCTGTACGCCGCAAAGGGCGCAGGCGTGCGGCCATTAAAAAGAAAATGCGCCCGATGCGCTAATTTTATTTTCTGATAGACGGCATCCGTTTTCCTGATACGGCGGTGCAAACCGATTGATTCGGCAGATGTTTCATCAAAAAACCGCGCTGCCCGCCCCATCCGCACATCTCCGAAACCGCTTCAGGAAAACCGCCGTTTCCGCCCCGAAACCTTTCAGACGGCCTACAAATGTGTTACAACCCCATCCACACACCCACTCCCGACACAGGCCGTCTGAATTTCAGACGGCCCAAAAAGAAAAACACATGGATCACAACCAACTCAAAACCTTCGCCGCCGTCGCCTACACCGGCAATCTCACCCAAGCCGCCGAACGCCTGCACCTGTCGCAGCCCGCCGTCTCCGCCCAAATCAAATCGCTCGAACAGAAGCTCGACACCGCCCTGTTTACGCGTACCAGCAGCGGCATGACGCTTACCCCCGCCGGACAAGTCTTCCTGCCCGAAGCCGAAGCCCTGCTGCAACATCACCACCGGCTCGACTGTTTCGCCAAAACCCTGTCCGCCCACCGCATCACCCATGCCGAAATCGGACTGATTCATCCCGTCGATCCCGACAAAACCACCCGCCTGACCCGTGCCGTCCTGCAGCGCGAACCCGACATCCTGCTGCACATCCAATACGGCATGAGCGGCGAAATCGAAGAACGCATCCTGTCCAAACAGATCCACGGCGGCTTTTTCCTCGGCCCCGTTACCCAGCGCAGCCTCAACAGCATCTGGCTCGAAGACATCCACTACACCCTGATCTGCCCCGCATCCGAAGCCGAAACCCTGAGCCGCGACGGCAGCGCGCTCAACCGCTGCGCATGGATTGAAATGTCGGGCGTGTCCGGCAGCCGCAAAAACATGCAGCAGTTTTGGCGGCGGCACAAAATCAAACCCAAACACCAAATCATCTGCGACTATCCGCAAACCATCATCGACCTTGTCTGCGCAGGCACGGGCGTTGCCATCGTACCCGCTTCCAAAGCCGAAGCCGCTGCCGCCGCAGGCAAGCCCCTTGCCGTTCTCGACGAATACCGCCAAACCCTGCCGATGCACTTCGTTTACCTCAACGAACACGAAAACGACCCCGTCGTGCAGCTTCTGACCGGATGCCTGAACGAAGTCTGGAATCTTTAACCATCATCCGTTACAGACAGCAAAAAGGCCGTCTGAAAACTTTTCAGACGGCCTTCTGCCGCATATGCAAACCGACAAAACCGCACCATGCCATAACAGAACGGCAACCGCCCCGGATTTCCATGAATACGGAAAACTGAACAGGGTTGCCGCTTATACGGCCGGATTTTTCCAAACAGTCGGATTACAGGTTGATGCAGGAAATCAAATCATACGGGAAACGACGGACGATACAGCCGATAAAATACAAAAACACAGGCCGTCTGAAAACTTTTCAGACGGCCTTCTGCCGCTTGTACAAACCGATAAAACCGCACCGTGTGAAACGGAAAACAAACGCCTGTCAGCCGTTCCACCTTGCCCACACCGTCAGCCTGCGCCAACCTGCCTTATCCGCCATATCGGGCAAAACGGCCTGACGGACGGTTTTACCGCCGGCATCCCACACCAAAAACAGCGCATACCGCAAAACCACACTTTGCGGCTGCAAAACCGCAGGCGTTTCACGACCGCCGTCAAACTGCAAAACCGCTTTTCCCTGCGGACCGACGGTGATTCTACGCACCGCATCCTGACGTTTGAGCGCAAGCGTGCGGCAGGCGTGGGCAAAACTGAACAGCAGCGCCGCCGCACCCGCCGGCCGTGCCGTACCGTAAAAACAAATCAGGCAGACGGCCAATGCCGCCGAATGCAGCAGTACGGCAATGCCCAAGCCGAGACGGGACGGCCTGAAGGCCGTCTGAAAAGCCTGCACGGTTTTATCTCATGTTGTCGAATACGGGCGAAGCGTCAAGTTCGCCCTCTTCCATATCCAATACGGTATCGTGGATTTCGATGTCGAAAAACTCCCAAAACGCTTTCAAACCCATATCCTGTGGCCATTTCTCCTTATCGATGTCCCAGCTTGAAATTTCGGCGGCGAAAATCTCCTGATAGCGTTCGTCGAAATACGCCACCACTTCTTCGGGTTCGTCGAACTGCGGCACAAGAAAGGTCGAACAATTGGCGCGCAGCTGCTCCAGCGTAATATCGGGCATATCGCCGTCGGTGGATTTGAGCCAGTCGAGAAATTGCGCGGTGGGCTTGAGCACCACGGCGGTGCGGTCGATAAAGTACATCGTTTATCCTTTATTGCGTTGCGGCAGGCCGTCTGAAAAAATTTCAGACGGCCTGTTGTTAATGGGTCATGACTTGCTGTAAAAACTGCTGCGCGCGTTCGGTTTTCGGATTACTGAAAAAATCTTCCGGCGCGGCTTCTTCGAGAATCTGGCCGTGGTCGAGAAAAATCACGCGGTCGGCCACTTCGCGCGCAAACCCCATTTCGTGGGTCACGCACATCATGGTCATGCCGCTTTCGGCCAAATCCTTCATCACTTTCAACACCTCGCCCACCATTTCGGGGTCGAGCGCGGAAGTCGGCTCGTCAAACAGCATCACGCGCGGCTCCATCGCCAAACCGCGCGCAATCGCCACGCGCTGCTGCTGGCCGCCCGAAAGCTGGCTCGGCATCGCGTCTTTTTTATGCGCCAATCCGACGCGTTCCAACAGCTCCATCGCCTTTTTCTCCGCCTGCTCGCGGCTCTGCCCTTTCACTTTCATCGGCGACAGGATGATGTTTTCCAACACGTTCAGATGCGGATAAAGGTTGAAACTCTGGAACACGAAACCGACTTCGGCGCGCAGTTTGTTCAAATCGGTTTTCGGGTCGGCGACATTGATGCCGTCCACCCAGATTTCGCCGCTTTCGATGGTTTCAAGTTGATTGACCGTGCGGATTAGCGTGGATTTGCCGCTGCCCGACGGCCCGCAAACCACCACCACCTCGCCCTGCTTCACTTCGAGATTCACGCCGTTGATGACGTGCAGGTCTTTGAAATGTTTGTGTACGTTTTTGAATTTAATCATGTTTCAGACGGCCTTTTATGTATCCGTTTGGCGGTTTAGGTTGGAATCGTGTCGGCGCACAAAGTCACGTTTGTACGCCATGTGGTTTTCGATATTGGCTTTGACGTCTTTTTCATCCCAAATCTGCAATTCCCACGGATAGTAGAAATTGCTGCTGTTTTTAAAATAGACGTGTATACCGATATAGCCGCCGACGTCGCGCAAATACCAGTTTTTCAAGCCGTATCCGGTTTTCCAGTCGTCGAGTTTTTCCAAAATTTCCGACACGGTTTCAGACGGCCAAATCAGGCGTGCGCCGAAAATATCGTTGAGAATATTGTTCACCGGATATTGGTTTTCACGCGCGAGATAACGGCTGATTTTGTCGCGTATGCTTTCGGCGGTTTTCACGCGGTAAAAAAAATCGATGCCGCGCGTATCGGCAAATGCCAAATAATCGTTAATCGCTTCGTGCAAATTCAGGCGGTAAGACAGAATATGCTCGGTCGGCACACTCCGCAACGTATGGCTCAGGTTGATTTTTTCGACTTTGCCGGTTTCGAAATAATCCTGCGAATACTGCGCGTGGATGCGGTTGATTTCGCGGATTAAACGTTCGGTTTTGTGCAGATTGCTTTCCATTGACCTGCTCCGTTTCAGACGGCCTTCTTCACCAGATAATTGCTCAGCTCCACATATTTTTCCGACGCGATGTGTTCGGCGCGGTCTTGCGGATTGATACCGACGGCTTGCAAATCCGCATCGTCGGCCAACTCTTTCAGATTATTGCGGATGGTTTTGCGGCGTTGGTGGAACGCGAGTTTCACGAGTTTGGCGAAATGCTCGAAATCGTCGGCTTCGCCGATGCGGTGCTTCACCGGAATCATGCGCACAACGGCGGAATCGACTTTCGGCGCGGGGTCAAACGATTCGGGCGGCACGTCAATCAGGCTTTCCATATCGAAAAAGTATTGCAGCATCACGCCCAGCCGCCCGTAGTCGTTGGTTTTCGGCTCGGCCACCATGCGCTCGACCACTTCTTTTTGCAGCATAAAGTGCATATCGATGACCTCGTCGGCGATGTCGGCCAGTTTGAACAGCAACGGCGTGGAAATGTTGTACGGCAGGTTGCCGACGATTTTCTTTTTGCCCGCCACGCTTCTGAAATCGAATTGCAGCACGTCGCCTTCGTGAATCACGAGTTTGTCGGCAAACGGCAGGGTTTTCAGACGGCCTACGATGTCGCGGTCGATTTCGCAAACGTGCAGTTTGTCCAATTTTTTCGCCAGAGGCTCGGTAATCGCCGCCAAACCGGGGCCGATTTCGATAACGACATCACCGGCCTGCGGACGCACGGCGTTAACGATGTCGGCGATGATGCGCGTGTCCTGCAAAAAATTCTGCCCGAACCGCTTGCGGGCTTTGTGTTCTTTCATCTTGCTTCAAACGGGGTTTGCGGGCGGATATTGTAACGCAAAACCGGTACGGGCCGTCTGAAAAATCGTTTGGCCGAATTTATCTGCCATATGGTCGTGCCCTAACCGTTTCATCATCGGCGATACTGACAAAACAGGCCGTCTGAAAATCTTTTCAGACGGCCTGTTTGCATCGACCCTGTGTTTAGAACTTGTAGCTGACGCTGCCCAACACGCTGCGTTCGGCACCGTAGTAGCAGTAGTAGTCGCAACCGCCGAGGTGTTTTTTGTTGGTCAGGTTGTTGACGTTGACCTGCGCGTTCCAACGTTTGCCGAATTTGTAGTGCGCCATCATATCGACCAAGGTGTAGGACGGGATTTTGTAGCCCGGCCAGTATTGTTCGTCTGTCGTGCTGCCGACGTAACGCACGCCCGTGCCGAGTGTCAGGCCGTTGAGTGCGCCGCTGTTGAAGGCGTATTTCACTTGGGCGGATGCCTGATGTTTCGGAATCAGGGCGGAGCGGACGGTTTTGTTGTAGCTTAAGTCCTGCTTGGAATCGGTGTAGGTGTACGACAATGCCGCGCTCAGGTTGTCGGTGAAATAAGCATCGGCTTGGAACTCCGCACCTTTGCCGCGCCGCTTGCCGATTTGGCGCTGGACTGCGCTGGCATCGGCCACCAAAGCGTTTTTCTCTTCCAAATCGAAATAGGCTGCGGAAAAGCGGGCATCCATAAAGGTGGGGCGGTATTTCACGCCGGCTTCGTATTGGCGGCCTTCGTAGGGTTTGTAGCCGTTGCCCGCCGCATCCGCGCCCGTGATGGGCTTGAAGGATTCGGAATAGCTGGCGTAGGGCGAAATGCCGTTTTTGAAGTTGTACATCAGGCTGCCTTGGTACGACGTGTGGTTGATGTCGTATTTGCTGGCTGTGCCGTTAGACAGCGAATCGGCTTTGGCTTTGTCGTGGCGGATGCCCGCGTTGGCGACCAGGCCGCCCCATGTGAGCTGGTTGCGCAGGTAGAAGCCGAGCTGTTTCTGTTTCTGCGTGTAGGGCGTGGCGTTTTTCACGATGCCGCCGTTGCCGTAAACAGGGGCAAACATATCAATGGGGCTGACCGCGCCGAAACCGTTGTTCACGCCTTTGGTATCGCTGTGCAGATAGTCCACGCCGCCGAGCAGGGTGTTTTTCCAGTTGCCGCCCTTCCATTCTTTGCTCAGACGGTTGTCGATGGTGTGGGTTTTCATACGGCCGTCTGTGTGGCTGTATCCGCGGGAAACGGTACGGTTGCCGTCTGAATCCCATGCAAACGTACCCAGCCAGTCCAAATCAATCTGATTGTGGCGGTAGTTTTGGGTAAAGTTCCACCCTTTGCCGAAGCCGTGTTTGAACTCGTAGCCTGCGGAATATTGGTTGCGTTTCAAATAATCGGCATCCGGTTCGCCGTAGTGCGTCCCAGCCGGAATCCTGCCGGCGGCAGTCGGAAACAGCGCGCCTTTGGCAGGCAGGTGCACGCTGGTCGGTACACCGTGTTGGCGGCTGAACGATGCCAGTGCGGTCAGGCTGGTTTTTTCGCCCAAATCCCAAGTTACGCTGGGGGCGATGTAATAGTTGTTGGTTTTGCCGTTGGTATTGCCTTCTTTGCGGAACACGTTGCCGACGATGCGGTAATACACATTATTGGCGGCGGGCACGGGCGCGCTGTAGTCGGCGAAAATGCCGCGCTGGCCCTGTGTGCCGACGTTTACGCCGATTTCGCCCTGACGCTCTCTGGCCGGGCGTTTGGTAACCATATTGACTAGGCCGCCGGTTTCGGAAGAACCGTAGGTCAGCGAATCCGCGCCTTTAATCAGCTCGACGCGCTCAAGGCCGTAGGTATTGGGAACGGTGGTAAAAAAGCCGTTTTGGGTAACGGGCGAGCCGTCGATGGAAACGGATGCGTCAAACCCGCGCACTTTAATCCATTCCTGCTTGGTGTCGTAACCGTACATGCCGGTGCGCACGCCGGATTCGTATTTCAGCGCGTCTTCCACTTTCACGGCGGCGGTTTCGTCGAGCTTGTCGCGGCGGATAACCGAATTGGACTGGGCGGACTTGAATTTCACGCCGTCGATTTTGCCCGCACTGCCGACCACGTTAACGGTTTCGAGTTCCACAGTTTCTCCTGCCTTGGGCGCGTCGTCCGCCCAAGCCGGTGAGAATGCCGCCATTACGGCCAACGCCATCAGGCTTTTGGTATAAATATATTGTTTTTTCATTATTTTTCCATCCATATCGATAAAGGCCGTCTGAAAACGGCCGCTGTAAATTCCAGCGGCCGATGATATAGCCTTTTATTTTTATTTTCAAATTTTACGGCGATTTTGAAAACAGGCGCACCGTTTTTCAGATAAACGGCTTTCTCATCCAACAAAACCCCATTCTCCTGCTTCGCACAGCAATCCACACAGACTCACCGAAACCGCCTAAACAGCGGAAACCAAAGCACCTTTTTCAGACGGCCTGTCCCCTGCCGCACCGCCGCCACATCAAAACTGTTATACTCTGAAACCATCACGTTCCAAGCATCAAAGGCCGTCTGAAACATGATTACCAAACAAGAATTCCAAGCCCAAGCCGCCGCAGGCTACAACCGCATTCCGCTGGTTCAGGAGCTGCTGGCCGACCTCGACACGCCGCTGTCGCTCTATCTCAAGCTGGCAAACAAGCCGTTTACCTACCTGCTCGAGTCCGTGGTGGGCGGCGAACGTTTCGGCCGCTATTCCTTTATCGGCCTGCCCTGCACCACCTATCTGAAATCAAGCGGACGGCACGTCGATCTCTACCAAAACGGCGAGATTACCGAACAATACGACGGCAATCCCCTTCACTTTATCGAACAGTTCCACCAACGTTTCAAAACGCCCGAAATCCCCGGCCTGCCGCGCTTTACCGGCGGGCTGGTCGGCTATTTCGGCTACGAAACCATCTACCATTTCGAACATTTCGCCCACCGCTTCCAAAACAGCGGCAAGCCCGACACCATCGGCACGCCCGACATCCTGCTCATGCTCTCGCAGGAGTTGGCCGTAGTCGATAATTTAAGCGGCAAAATCTACCTGATCGTCTATGCCGACCCGAGCGTTTCAGACGGCTACGAACAGGCGCGCGCGCGGCTGGAAGACTTGCGCGTGCAACTGCGCCAAAGCGCGGTTATCCCGCTCTCGCTCGGCAGCGCAAAAACCGAACCGCAGCACGAAACCGGCGAAGCGCGCTACAAAGAATACGTGCGCCGCATCCGCGAATACATCCTCGACGGCGACTGCATGCAGGTCGTCCCCAGCCAGCGCATGAAACTGCCGTTTGCCGACAACCCGCTCTCGCTCTACCGCGCCCTGCGCACGCTCAACCCCTCGCCGTATATGTTCTACTACGATTTCGGCGACTTCCACATCGTCGGCTCCTCGCCCGAAATCCTCGTGCGCCGCGAACGCGACACCGTTATCGTCCGCCCCATCGCCGGCACCCGTCTGCGCGGCAAAACCCCTGCCGAAGACCTCGCCAACGAACAGGATTTACTGAGCGACGCCAAAGAAATCGCCGAACACGTCATGCTGATTGATTTGGGCCGCAACGACGTCGGCCGCGTCAGCAACACCGGCGAAGTGAAAGTAACCGACAAAATGGTTATCGAGCGCTATTCGCACGTGATGCACATCGTATCCAACGTGGAAGGCCGTCTGAAAGCCGACACCAACAATATGGACATCCTCGCCGCCACCTTCCCCGCCGGCACCCTTTCCGGCGCCCCAAAAGTGCGTGCGCTGGAAATCATCGAAGAGCTGGAGCCGGCCAAACGCTGCATCTACGGCGGCGCCGTCGGCTGCTGGAGCTTTAACAACGATATGGACTTGGCCATCGCCATCCGCACCGCCGTGATTAAAAACGGCACACTCTATGTGCAAAGCGGCGGCGGCATCGTGGCCGACTCGGAGGAAGAAGCCGAATGGCAGGAAACCCAAAACAAAGCCCGCGCGGTATTGCGGGCGGCACAGATGGTTCAGGAAGGGTTGGATAGGTAGGGTTGGCAGGAATTATCTAGGAAGGTGGAAGTTTTCAGACGGCCTTTTGATTTTAAACCTTTTGATTTCAAAGACAATGCCGCCTGAAAGAAATGTTCCGGATATTGTTGTTGCAGTTTAAATGCCACCCGTTCAGGCCGTCTGAAAACTCTCACTCCCAGACCGAAAGAATTTGCCAGGCCGAAAGAATATTTAGAAACATAAACCCCGTCATTCCCGCGCAGGCGGGAATCCAGAACGCTGATTTTCTGAAACCCATAAAATGACAAAAGCCCAAAGGCCTGGATTCCCGCCTGCGCGGGAATGGCGGTGTTCATATAACAAATAACAAAGGAACCCGAAAGCTGTAACCAAAACAAATAACCGCAGTTCAGGCCGTCTGAAAAATTTTTCAGACGGCCTCCTAACCAAAATCCGAAAAGAAACAAAACATGCAAAACATCCCCATCCTCCCCCCTGCCAATCTCGGCATACTCGGCGGCGGCCAGCTCGGCCGTATGTTTGCCGTTGCCGCCAAAACCATGGGCTACCGTGTTACCGTGCTCGACCCCGACCCGAACGCGCCGACGGCGGAATTCGCCGACCGCCACTTGTGCGCGCCGTTCGACGACCAAACCGCGCTGGACGAGTTGGCGAAATGCGCCGCCGTAACCACCGAATTTGAAAACGTGAATGCCGATGCGATGCGTTTTTTGGCGCAACACACCCGCGTGTCGCCGAGCGGCGATTGCGTGGCCGTTGCCCAAAACCGCATTCAGGAAAAGGCATGGATTCAAAAAGCCGGCCTGCAAACCGCGCCGTATCAGGCCGTCTGCAAGCCCGAAGACATCAGCGACGCGAGCGCGGAACTTCTGCCCGGCATTTTGAAAACCGCCACGCTGGGCTACGACGGCAAAGGCCAAATCCGCGTGAAAACCTTGGCCGAACTTCAGACGGCCTTTGCCGAACACGGCGGCGTGGACTGCGTATTGGAAAAAATGGTCGATTTGCGCGGCGAGATTTCGGTGGTGGTCTGCCGTCTGAACAGCGAAAACGTGCAAACTTTCGACCCTGCCGAAAACATTCACGAAAACGGCATTCTCGCCTACTCCATCGTGCCGGCGCGCTTAAGTGCGGATATTCAGCAGCAAGCACGGCAGATGGCGCGTCGTCTGGCCGACGAACTGGATTATGTGGGCGTGTTGGCGGTGGAAATGTTCGTCGTCGGCGACACGCACGAACTGGTCGTCAACGAAATCGCGCCGCGTCCGCACAACAGCGGCCACCACACCATCGACGCGTGCGCCGCAAGCCAGTTCCAACAGCAGGTACGCATCATGTGCGGCCTGTCCCCCGCCGACACCCGCCTGCTTTCGGCCTGCTGCATGGCGAATATCCTGGGCGACGTTTGGGGCGGCGACGGCAGCGAACCCGACTGGCTGCCGCTACAAAGCGACACGGCTTCGTTCCTGCACCTCTACGGCAAAAAAGCCGCCCGAAAAGGCCGCAAAATGGGGCATTTCGTTACTTTGGCAGACGATGCCGACACAGCGTTCGGCAAGGCGCAAAAGCTGCACAAGAGTCTGAAAAAAGCTTGATTCGGCTGATTACCGAACACAAAACCGCGCTCGATTCAAACTCATGCCGTCTGAAAAAGAACTTGTTTTTCAGACGGCATGGAAATGTATTCTGCCTAGAACTTGAAATCGGCACACAGCGCAGGTTACGGAAATTCACTTGGAAAAATATTTGTGTAATTTTCAGACTGATCGTCAAAACAATACCATACCATACCGTACCTGCCTGCTTTTACAATCATTTTCTGTTTTCAGACGGCATTTGAGCTAAAATGCCATCTGAAAATCTATGAACCTAGTCGGATTTAAAATCCGACATTTTTTGTTGATTTATTTTTTATTTTCAGCCAACCTGAAAACCCATATTTAATCCAACCTATACGAGCGGTTAATCTTAAATCTTCTAAGGAGTATTATTTTGAATATCAAAAACTTATTTTTTTCTACCTTGTTATCCGGCTTATTACTTGCCAGTCCAATAACGCAAGCATATTCCATGACTCAGGAAGAGGTGCAACTGGGTCAACAGGGCGTGGAAGCTTTTAATGCTGGAGATTACAAACGCGCGTTGAAAATCTGGAAACCATTGGTCGATAAAGGCAATCCCATTGCCCAGCACAATTACGCAGCCGCATATGCCACAGGTAAAGGTGTGAAGCAAGATTATCGGGAAGCCATGAAATGGTATCGCAAAGCTGCTTCGCACGGTAAAGCTGACTCCATGCGTATGGTAGGTGTGATGTATTACAAAGGAGAGGGGGTAAAACCTAATAGCAAAGAGGCATTTAAATGGTTTCTCAAAGCCGCAGAAGCCGGCGATAAAGTAGCGCAACAGTTAGTCGGCGCAGCTTATTCCAGCGGCGATGGCGTTAAACCTAATGTAGAAAAAGCAAATATGTGGTACAAAAAATCGGGAGCCAATGTCACTGTGATACAGGATGACATTATGTATCGCCAGCTGGAAGAAATGGATAAGCGAAGGAAAGGATTAAAATAAGCTGCGGATGCTTTTAGTTCGTCATTTCTGCGCAGACGAGAATTTATCTCAATATTTCAGAAATTTTTTCAACGATTTCTTAAGCTTTCAACAAATAGATTCCCCGCCTGCGTGAAAATGACGGCAACAGTTAACAGTTAGAGTCAACTTAATTTTGGGAATTTATCAACACAAAATTCAGAACACAACCAAAAATAACTGTCTTACACCCAACACTTAGATAAAAGAAAACATCATGAGCCTGCTTACCGTATTGCGTCCCGCCCGCGAGAACGACGCCAAATTCATCTACAATTCCCACCGCCACGCGGTTCAGTTTACCTGCATCCGCAGCTACAACGAAGAAGTGCTGAAAGCGTGGGAAGCGCTGCTCAGCCCCGACATTTATTTCGAAGCCATGCACGACAAAACCAAAGCCTTGTGGGTGGTCGAATACAAGGGCAGCATTCAGGGCTTTTTCCAGCTCGATTACACCGAAGCCCAGCTTGATGCGCTGTATGTGCATCCGTTTTCCCACAATCAGGGCTTGGGGACGGCCCTGCTGCAACGCGCCGAAGAACTGGCAGCCAAGGCCGGCTTGAGTTTCCTGAAGCTCTACGCATCGATGAATTCCGTCGGTTTCTACCACCTGTTCGGCTACCAATCGCTCGGTTCTGCGGTGCTGCCGTTGAACGAGTCGGTCAAAATCAAATGCGAACTGATGCGCAAGTATCTGTAAACCCGACAACTTTTCCGAATTCAGCCATGCGCCTGCACCACATCGCCTTAATTTGCTCAAACTACGCAACCAGCAAAGACTTCTACACCCGCATACTCGGCCTGACCGTTTTGGCGGAACATTACCGCGCCGAACGCCAGTCCTACAAACTGGATTTGGGCATTGGCAGCCATTATGTGCTGGAACTTTTTTCCTTTCCCGATCCGCCGCCGCGCCCTTCCCGCCCCGAAGCCTGCGGACTGCGCCATCTGGCGTTTGCGGTTGACGACGTTGCCGCACAGCGCGAACGCCTGACCGCATTGGGCGTGGCGTGCGAAAACATCCGCACCGACGAATACACCGGCAAAACGTTTTTCTTCTTCCCCGATCCCGACGGTTTGCCGATTGAGTTTTATCAGGAATAACCCGCCCGAACGGCACAGGCCGTCTGAAAGCCCGCCGCGCTTTCAGACGGCCTGTACGTTACCGCCCGCAAATTCGGTTAAAATACGCCCCTTCCGATTCTTTCCCAACCTTTTCCGAAACCGCCCGCCATGAACATCCTGCAAGTAGAAAACGCCTCTTTCGCCGTCGGCCACGTCGCCCTTTTGGACCGTGCTTCTTTCCGCTTGGACAGCGGCGAAAAAGTCGGCTTAATCGGGCGCAACGGCGCGGGCAAATCTTCGTTCCTGAAGATTTTGGCCGGCGTGCAGAAGCTCGACGACGGGCAGATTGTGATGCAGAGCGGCCTGAAAGTGGTGTATGTGCCGCAGGAAAGTTTTTTTTCAGACGGCCTCACCGTGTTCGACGCGGTATCCGAAGGTTTGGGCGGGCTGCGCGACGTGTTGCGCCGCTACCATCAGGTCAGCCACGCACTCGAAAGCGGTTCGGACGACACGTTAATCAAAGAACTCAACGAGTTGCAAAACCAAATCGAAGCGCAAAACGGCTGGCAGTTTGACGCGGCCATCCGCCAGACCATCAGCGAACTCGGCCTGCCCGAAAACGAACTTATCGGCAATTTGTCGGGCGGCCAGAAAAAACGTGTCGCGCTGGCGCAGGCTTGGGTGCAGAAACCCGATGTGTTGCTGCTCGACGAGCCGACCAACCATCTCGACATCGACGCGATTATCTGGCTGGAAAACCTGCTCAAAGCCTTTGAAGGCAGCATGGTGGTGATTACCCACGACCGCCGTTTTTTGGATAACACCGCCACGCGCATCGTCGAACTCGACCGCGGCACGCTGCGCTCCTACCCCGGTTCGTTCTCGAAATACAGCGAGAAAAAGGAACAGGAATTGGCGGTGGAAGCCGAACACAACCGCCTGTTCGACAAATTTCACGCGCAGGAAGAAGCGTGGATACGCAAAGGCATCGAAGCGCGCCGCACGCGAAACGAAGGCCGCGTGCGGCGTTTGGAAGAGCTGCGCCGCCAGCGCGCCGCACGCCGCGAAGTGCAGGGTCAGGTGTCGTTCAAACTCGATACGGGCGAAAAAAGCGGCAAAATCATCGCCGAACTCGAACACGCGAGCTTCCGCTACGGCGATAAAGTCATCATGGACAAATTCTCCGCCATCATCCAGCGCGGCGACAAAATCGGCTTAATCGGCCCGAACGGTATCGGTAAGACCACGTTTTTAAAGCTGATTTTGGGCGAACTGCAACCCACCTACGGCCGCATCCGCCTGGGCAGCAAGCAGGAAGTCGCCTATTTCGACCAGTTCCGCAGCGCGCTGAACGAAAACGACACCGTGTTCTACACGCTAGGCCAGGGCAACGATTATGTGGAAGTGGGCGGCAAAAAACGCCATGTGATGAGCTACCTGGAAGATTTCCTGTTCCACCCTGCCCGCGCGCAAAGCCCCGTTTCATCACTCTCCGGCGGCGAACGCAACCGTCTGTTGCTGGCGAAGCTGTTTACCAAACCGGCCAACATTCTCGTGCTCGACGAACCCACCAACGACCTCGACATCGACACGCAGGAACTGCTGGAAGAACTGTTGCGCGACTATCAGGGCACGGTGTTTCTGGTGAGCCACGACCGTATGTTTCTCGACAACGTGATTACACAAAGCATTGTTTTCGAAGGAGAAGGCCGTCTGAAAGAATACATCGGCGGCTACGAAGACTATCTCGATGCGAAAAAACGCGAGCAGACTTTTCAGACGGCCTCAACGCCGAAAGCCGACAGGCCGTCTGAAAACGAAACCGACAAAAACACCAAGCCCAAAGCCAACCGCACGGTCAAACTTTCCTACAAAGAACAGCGCGAACTCGATGCCCTGCCCGACGAAATCGCCGCGCTGGAAAGCGAACAGGCCGCCATCAACACGCAGCTTTCCGACCCTGATATTTTCAAAGACTACGAAGAAGCCGGCGCATTGCAGGCGCGTGCGGAAGAAATCGAAACGCTGCTGCTGGAAAAGCTGGAATTATGGGAAATGTTGGAAGCGAAACAGAACGGCAATGCATAAAGGATGCCGTCTGAAAAGCGGTTTTCAGACGGCATCGGGTTTGAACTTGATGTTGAATTGGCTTTTTGTTTAATTTGTTTAAAAAGCCATGTTTGCACGGCGTGCTGATTAGCGAGATACCGTTAGTAATTGCCCCAGTGCAGGCAGGAATCCTGCTTTAATTTGTAAGAAACATATTTTAATTCATGTGCTTGTGAATATTGACGATGGATTCCCGCCTGCGCGGGAATGACGGCATCAGCGTTACTGGTACACCATCAAACACGGTTTTTTGAAAAAACGTGTGGAAACGTGGTTGGGTATTCCCCGACTCCGTTTGTACGTTTTCAGCCGTCTTTTAGCGGCTGTATGTTGAAACAGGAGCTTTCGAATTGGAAGAACGCGGCGGGAATTCAGCCGCCTTCGGGCGGCTGTGTGTTGAAACTGCATCTTGGCCTGACTGACCAATGTAGGTAAAACTCTTCAGCCACTCTCGGTCGGCTAAACATTAGCCCCCTCAAACCGTTCCGCCGTCCAACAAAAGGCCATCTGAAAGTCCAACAAAAGGCCGTCTGAAAACTGTTTTTCAGACGGCCTTTTCCTGTCTTTTACCACCAATCCAATCAATATTTCACGCCTTTGTGCAGTGCAACGATGCCTGCGCTCATGTTGTGATAGTCCACGCTGTCGAAACCTGCATCGAGCATCATCTGTTTCAGCGTTTCCTGATCGGGGTGCATGCGGATGCTTTCGGCGAGATACTGGTAGCTGTCGGCGTCTTTGGCGATGAATTTGCCCATCAGCGGCAGCAGTTTGAAGGAATACAGGTCATACGCGCCTTCCAAGGGCTTGTACACTTTGGAGAATTCCAACACCAGTAATGTGCCGCCGGGCTTGAGTACGCGGTACATTTCTTTCAGCGCGGCATCTTTGCGGGTCATGTTGCGCAAACCGAAGGCAACGGAAACGAGATTGAAATAATTGTCGGGAAACGGCAGTTTTTCCGCATCGGCAAGGGAAACAGGCAGAATCATGCCTTCGTTGAGCAGGCGGTCTCGGCCGACGGTCAGCATGGACGAGTTGATGTCGGTGAGCCACACTTCGCCTTCTTTGCCGACGCGTTTCGCCCAGCCGCGCGACAAATCGCCCGTACCGCCCGCGATGTCGAGTACTTTGTCGCCCTTGCGCAGGTTGGCGGTGTTGATGGTGAAGTGTTTCCAAACGCGGTGCAGCCCGCCCGACATCACGTCGTTCATGATGTCGTAGTTTTTGGCTACGGAATGGAATACTTCGGCCACTTTGCCGGCCTTTTCGTTTTCGTTGACGGTTTTGAAACCGAAGTGGGTTTGGTTGTCGCTCATGGCTTGGCTTTCTTTTTCGGTAAGGGTGGTTTTTTCAGACGGCCTTTTCCATCACAGGCCGTCTGAAATTATTCGACTTCGCGGTTTTCTTCAATCGATCGGTTGACCTTCTGCACCGCTTCGCCGATAACGGCTTCGGCGCGGCAGACCGGCGAACCTGCGGGTTTGCAGGTGTCCGGCCGGGCGGAAGGGTGTTCCGTACCCGCACAGCCGGCCGATACGGCGGCGAATGCAACGGCAATCAGGACGGGTAGCGGTTGTTTCATAAAAATCCTTGTTCGGGCCGTCTGAAACAGTCTAGTGTTTTCCGCAACCGCCGCCGCAGGAATGCGCCGGTACGTTTCGGTCGGCAGCATCTGCGGGCGCGGCGATGCGCGATGCGCCCGCTTCTTCGAGACGGCCCAGATAATCCGCCCACATTGTATCGTATCCGCAGGCGAGCTTGTAGAGATAATCCCAGTCGTACAGGCCGCTGTCGTGGCCGTCTGAAAATGTGATTTTCAGCGCGTATTGGCCGACGGGTTCCAGCCCCATAATGGTTACGTCGGCTTTGCCGGTCTGCAGAACTTCCTGTCCGGGCGCATGGCCGCGCACTTCGGCGCTGGGCGAATAAACGCGCAGGAACTCGGCGGGCAGGCTTTTGTGTTCGCCGCCGTAAACCAGCGTGAGTGCGGTGCGGCTGTTTTGCAGGCGGATTTCTTCGAGGATGATGTGCTTCATTTTCGTTTTTCCAAACCGTTTGTCCGTGCGGCTTTGCGGCGCAGCAGGCTGACGCATACGGAAAACGCGCCGCCCGCCGCGGTAAACACCGCCAACAGGTAAAGCAGCGCGGATACCGCCTTCTGCTGCTGTCCGGCCGTCAGGCCGAGCGGCACCAACATCAAAACCGCAGCCGCCAGAAAAAACAGCAGCATCAAAGCGATGCAGGCGAAAGCCAGTCGGGTGGCCAAACGGATTTTGCTGTCGGCGGACGGATAGCGGTTCATCGGAGTATCGGGTGAAAGGTTCAAGGTTGTATCGTAAACGAACAATAAGAAATCTACTTCGTCGGCTTCGGCTTGCCGCTTTGTATCCCTCTTAATTTAATTGGCCGTGTTTGGATATTGTGTCGGTTGGCAACCGGCAAAACCGGTTGCTCCCACTTCCGTCATTCCCGCGCAGGCGGGAATCCACATTCGACATTCACAAGCGCTTGTTTTAAATAAGATACCGGATTTCAGACATGGATTCCCGCCTGCGCGGGAATGACGGTCTGGGGAAATCGGCCTTGCCGGTTGCTTATCAACGCATTATCCGGACACAGCTAAAAGAAAAGCCGATTTTAGCATTGCAGGCCATCTGAAAGGCAAATGCGCCGGCATTTTGGGAAAACAGTTGCAACGGCGGCAGCAAAATCAACGGTGCCGAACACGGTTACCGGCTTTTTCAGACGGCCTGTGCAGGACAACGCCGACGGTTTAGCGTTCCGGCCATTCCGCCAGCCAGTCGCGCGGTTTTAAAAATCCGTTCAACCGTGCTTCGGCGCTGCCTTCCTGCGGTTCGTAACCGTATTCGAAACGCACCAGCGGCGGCATCGACATCAGGATGCTTTCGGTGCGGCCACCGCTTTGCAGGCCGAACAGCGTACCCCTGTCCCACACCAGGTTGAATTCGACGTAGCGGCCGCGGCGGTAAAGCTGGAATTGGCGTTCGCGTTCGCCGTAAACGGTGTTTTTGCGCAAGGCGGCGATGGGGATGTAGGCATCGGTATAGCCTTCGCCGACTTTTTTGATGAATGCCAGACAGGTGTCGAAATCCCAGCGGTTCAGGTCGTCGAAAAACAGCCCGCCGACGCCGCGTGTTTCGCCGCGGTGTTTGAGGTAGAAATAGTCGTCGCACCATTTTTTAAATTCTGGGTAAACATCCTCGCCGAACGGTTTGCAGAGTTCGGCGGCGGTGCGGTGCCAATGCAGGATATCGGCTTCGTAGGGGTAGAACGGCGTCAGATCGAAGCCGCCGCCGAACCACCAGACGGGTTCCCGCCCTTCGGGACGGGCAATGAAAAAGCGCACGTTGGCATGGCTGGTGGGCACATAGGGGTTTTTCGGATGCACCACCAGCGACACGCCCATCGCTTCAAACGGCGCGCCCGCCAGTTCGGGACGGTGGGCAGTGGCGGCGGCAGGCATAGCGCTGCCTTTGACGTGCGAAAAATTCACGCCTGCCTGCTCGAATACGGCGCCGTTTTTCAACACGCGGCTCTCGCCGCTGCCCAATGCGCTCTGCCATTGGTCGGCCTCGAAAACCGATGCGCCGTCCTGCGCTTCGAGCGCGGCGCAGATCTGGTTTTGCAGGTTTTTCAAAACGGGTAATACGGATTCGGTGTACATGGGCGGCTCCAATGTTTTTACGGACGGCGGTGATGATACGGGATTCACCCGCAGGATAGAAGCGTTAAGGCCGTCTGAAAACGGGCGGCGGCGTTTTCAGACGGCCTGACGGTTCACATTTCCGCCGGATCCACATCCACGCTCCAGCGGATTTTCGCATCTTTATTCTGCTTCAGCACCTGCACCCACAGGCTGACGGCGCGGTGCAGGTCTTTGCGCGACGCGCTTTCCAGAAACACCTGCGCGCGCTCGCGTTCCGCCAGCCGCGCCATCAGCATCGGCACGGCACCGAACGCCGACACGCTCTCGGGCAGCAGCGGTTCGACGGCGGTTTTGACGCCGTTGAGAAAATCCGCCGCGGCCTGCATTTCGGGCGCGTCGGCACGGACGGCCGTCTGAAAACCGCAGGGCGGCATGGCGAACATCTGCCGTTCGGCCAGCTCGCGGTCGGCAAACAGGCGGTAGTTTTGCGCCTTCACGGCGGCGAACACGGGATGGTCGGGAAGCTGGGTCTGAATCAGCACCCTGCCCGCGCGTTCCGCACGCCCCGCCCTGCCCGACACCTGCATCAGCTCGGCAAACAAACGTTCCGGCGCACGGAAATCGCTGCTGTACAGACTGCCGTCGGCGTTCAGCACAATCACCAGACTCAGCCGCGCAAAGTCATGTCCTTTGGCCAGCATCTGCGTGCCGACCAAAACATCAATGCCGTTTTCCGCGATGCGGCCGTACAAATCCGCCCAATCGTTTTTATTCGACGTGCTGTCGCGATCCACCCGAACCACTTTCGCCTGCGGCAGCAGCTCGAGCAGCGTTTCTTCCACGCGCTGCGTTCCCTGCCCGACGGCGGTCAGATCCTGATTGCCGCAGTCGGGGCATTTGAACGGCACAGGCCGTCTGAAATCGCAATGGTGGCAGCGCAGTTGGCGCACACGCCGGTGCAGCACCATTTTGGCGGAACAGCGCGGGCAGCCGAACGTATGGCCGCAGTCGCCGCAAAACAGCGCGGGCGCAAAGCCGCGGCGGTTGAGATAAACCAGCGACATGCCGCCCTGTTCGTAATTCTTCTTCAGCAGTTGCAGGGCCTGCGGCGAAAAGCCGTTGTCCAGTTTCAGACGGCCTACGTTCAGGATTTCCACCTGCGGCGGCTGCGCAGCGGCGTGGGCGCGGCGGGTCAGCTCCAGCAAACGGTACGCGCCCGTCTGCGCCTTGTGCCAGCTTTCCAAACTCGGCGTGGCGCTGCCGAGCACAATCGGGCAGCCCGCCTGTTTCGCCCGCCACACCGCCAAATCACGCGCATGGTAGCGCAGCTCGCTGTCCTGCTTGAACGACGTATCGTGTTCCTCGTCCACCACAATCAGGCCCGCATCGGGCAGCGGCGTAAACACCGCCAGCCGCGTGCCGATGACCAGCTTCGCCTGCCCCAGCATCGCACGCAGATAATCCTGTGTTCGTTTGCCCGCCGCCGTTTTGCTGTGCAGCACCGCCGTCGGCACGCCTGCAAACCGCGCCTCCACCCGTTTCAAAAGCTGCGGCGTCAGGTTGATTTCGGGCAGCAGAAACAGCACCTGCCGCCCCTGCGCCAACACTTCCGCCATCGCGTCGAAATAGACTTCGGTTTTGCCGCTGCCCGTGATGCCGTACAGCAAGAACGTTTGAAACGTACCGAAGGCCGTCTGAATCTGTTCCGACGCAGCCCGCTGTTCATCGTTCAGCATGTTTGCAGCAGGCTGCACGGCAGGAAGGGACGACGGCGATCCGTTTTGCGTTTCAGACGGCCTGTCCGACGCCGGCACAGGTTGTCCGCCGCTTTCGGCCCGCCGCGCTTCGTTTTCCGCAACACAACCTGCCGTTCGGGTTTCAATCCAACCCTCCGCCGTCCATTCGTCCAACAGTTTCGCCGCCTGCGTGTTCACCGCTTTCAAGGCCGGCAGCGTCAGGCCGTCTGAAACCGCCAGCGCCTGCCACAGCGCATATTTTTTGTGAAACCGCTCCGGCGGCGGTTCCTGCGTTTTGCCCGCCCCGTTCAACCGGAACAGCAGCGGCGGCTGCGGAACGGCGGCCGTTTTCGGTTCTTTCAAACCCAAAGGCAGCGCGGCGGACACCGCCTGACCGAGCGGATAGTGGTAATAGCGCGACACAAAATCAAGCAGCGCCCGCCAGCTTTCGGGCAGCGGCGGCTCGCCGGTAAAGGCCGTCTGAACGGGCAGGATTTTCGATTCATCGATGTCGGGTGTCACGGCGTTGGCCCACACCACGCCCACCACCGGTTTATTGCGGAACGGCACGGCCACCCGTGTCCCCGCAGGCAGCGCATCGGGGTGGGCGTAAGTGAGCAGGCCGTCTGAAAGCGGCGTATTAAGGGCGACGGTATGGTAAATCATGGTTCGTATTCTACCGCAAAGGCCGTCTGAAAATCGGCTTTTCAGACGGCCTTCCAACCCCACCACTTGCCGGCGCAACGGCGGTTACGGTAGCCGAAACGCCTGATCCGTGAGACGAAATAACGGTTCGCACTATCCCGATGTTTGCTACAATCACGGCTTTGAATTTTAAAGACACATCCAAGGAAACCGATGAAACACAAGTTACGCAATACCTTAATCCCGCTGGCCGTACTCGCGCTGATGGCCTGCGGCCAAACCACCGCCAACGGCAGTGCGGCCAAACCCGCGTCTTCCGCACAGGCTGCAGGCGGCGATGTGGCCAAAACCATTACCGCCGAGCTGGAAAAAGCCTATGCCGATCAGAATCTCAAAGTGCAGAGCGTCAACACCACACCGCTCAACGGCCTGTACGAAGTGGTCGTCAGCGGCAACGAAGTCATCTACACTGACGCCAAAGCCCAATACATGATTATGGGCGAACTGCTCGACATCAAACAGCGCAAGAGCATCACCGAAGAGCGCAAGGCCGAACTAAACAAGGTCGATTTCAACACCCTGCCGCTGGACAAAGCCATCAAGGAAGTGCGCGGCAACGGCAAACTGAAAGTAGCCGTGTTCTCCGACCCCGACTGCCCCTTCTGCAAACGCTTGGAGCACGAGTTCGCCAAAATGACCGACATCACCATCTACAATTTCATGATGCCGCTGGTCAGCATCCACCCCGATGCGGCGCGCAAAGCCGAGCTGATTTGGTGTCAGCCCAACCGCACCAAAGCGTGGACGGACTGGATGCGCGAAGGCAAAATGCCCGCAGGTTCGGCCCAATGCGACAACCCCGTGGCCGAAACCACGTCTTTGGGCGAACAGCTCGGCTTCCAAGGCACACCCGCCATCATATTCCCCAACGGTCGCATACAAAGCGGTTACAGCCCGATGCCGCAGTTGAAGGAAATCATCGAGAAAAACCAGAAATAAGGTTCCGCCATACCGCAGGCCGTCTGAAAAATTTTCAGACGGCCTTATTCTTTTGCAGCGGGTCGGATGTTGTGTTGATACTTGGTTTTTCGCCGTTTCTGCGCAAACGGGAATCCGGTTGCGGCATTCACAAGCATTTGTTCAAAAAACAGCGGATTTCAAGCATGGATGCCCCCCCCTGCGCAGGAACGACGGCAATCAGAGAAACCCGTTTTGTCGGTATGCAGCAAAGTGCAAAGGCGGATGCGGATTTTTCCCGAACGGAAACGGCGGCGTAAAAATCCTGCAACAAAGCCGCCTTACCATACGCACAGATTCCCGCTTGCGCAGAAACGGCGGCGGCGGAAAAACCGTTTTACCGGATACGCCGTCCGGCATGGAAACGGCAACATCAAATATTTTTAAATCATGAAAACAATGCAAAAAACCTAAGTATCGGTGCCGATTGGAAATGCAGCTTTTTATTCCGAAAGGGTTAGAATGTTTTTTCACATTTTTTAGTTTTTTTATTTTTTTTAGATTTTTATTTGAATTACAGCCGTTAAAATGCGCGCTTTTTAGTCACCATAGTTTCCCAAGAAACTATCGCTGCTACACACATTTTAACAACACACACATCAAAAAGGATCCAAATCATGGACGATTCATACCAATTCATCTTTGAAAACAATGAAAAATGGGTGAGCCAGAAACAGCGGCAAGACCCCGAATATTTCGGCAGGTTGGCCAAAGAACAAACGCCCGAATATCTCTACATCGGCTGCTCAGACAGCCGCGTTACTGCCGAGGAGTTGATGGGCCTCGACCCGGGCATGGTGTTTGTGCACCGCAATGTGGCCAATCAGGTCAACGGCATCGATATGAATGTAACCTCCGCCATCGAATATGCCGTTACCCATCTGAAAGTCAAACACATCATCGTGTGCGGCCACTACCACTGCGGCGGCGTGCAGGCTGCGATGCGTCCGCAGGATTTCGGCATGATGAACCCGTGGCTGCGCGGCATCCGCGATGTGTACCGCATCCATCAGGAAGAATTGGATGCCATCGCCGACGATAAGGTGCGTTACGACCGTTTGGTCGAGCTGAACATTCAGGAACAATGCCTGAACGTCATCAAGATGCCCTGCGTGCAGGAACGTTTCCGCGAAGACCATTACCCGATCGTGCACGGCTGGGTGTTCGACCTGCATACAGGCCGTCTGAAAGATCTGCATCTGGATCTGACTTCGCTGGCCGGAGACATCCATAAAATCTACGACGTTACCGACAACGAATGGGTGGTCAACGCGAAAAAGCCCCTGCCTGAATGTTGACCCCCGCTGCGAACGGCATGACCGTCTGCAGCACACAAGCACACCTACATACACACACATACAAGATTCGGATAACAAAAAATGAATGCAATGAAAAAGCAGCCCTTTTCCGCGCTGTTAAAATCAAACTTCGCCGCCGGTTTGGTGGTGTTTCTGGTGGCGTTGCCGCTTTGCCTGGGCATCGCACTGGCTTCCGGCGCACCGCCGCTTTCGGGCATCATCGCCGGCGTGGTCGGCGGCATCGTCATCGGCACATTCAGCACGTCGCACATCAGCGTTTCCGGCCCTGCCGCAGGTTTGGCGGCGATTGTTTTGGCGGCGGTTACGCAGCTCGGCGCGTTCGAGCTGTTTCTGTGTTCGGTATTGATTTCGGGCGCGATCCAGCTTGTATTGGGCTTCCTGCGTGCGGGCAGTATTGCCGAATACATCCCCACCGCCGTAATTGAAGGCATGCTGGCGGGCATCGGCATCATCATCATCACCAAACAGCTCCCCTATGCGCTGGGCAGCAGCAAGGGCATCGACGAATTTTCCGCCATGCTCGGCAGCGTCCATACCGGCTCGATGGTCGTTACCGTCGTATCCGTCGCGATTCTGCTGGGTTGGGATGCGGTACCTGCGTTGAAAAGAATCAAAATGCTGCCCGCCGCGCTGATTGCCGTGGCCGCCGGCATCGGTCTGAACGCATGGTTCAAGGCTTCGGGCAGCAGCCTGGAAATTCCTACAAGCCAATTGGTGCAGCTTCCCGTACCGGACAACTGGAGCGAAATCCAAGGCATGCTGACCCTGCCCGATTTTTCGGGTTTCGGCAACAGCCTGGTGTGGATAACGGGCATTACCATGGCAGTGGTCGCTTCGATTGAAACCCTGCTCAGCATCGAAGCGGCCGACCGTCTCGACGTTCGTCGCCGCATTACCGACACCAACCGCGAATTGCGCGCCCAAGGCTTGGGCAACATCGTCAGCGGACTGATGGGCGGCCTGCCGATTACGTCGGTCGTGGTGCGCTCTTCCGCCAACGCCAATGCGGGCGCAACCCATAAAACCGCTGCGGTCATCCACGGCATCCTGCTGTTGGTGTGCGTGTTGGCGATTCCGGTGGTGCTGAACATGATTCCGCTGGCCACGCTCGCCGCCGTGCTGATTCTGGTGGGCTACAAACTGGCCAAACCGGCCACCATCATGCACTTCTGGCACAAAGGCGTTTACCAGTTCATTCCCTTTGCCGCCACGCTTGCCGCCGTCGTCGCACTCGACCTGCTCAAAGGCGTGGGTCTTGGCTTGGCCATCAGTATCCTGTTCATCCTTCAGGGCAACATGAAACGCGCCTACTATCTCAGCCGCGAACAGTTGGCCGATGCCAAAGTGGTGGAGCTGGCTTTATCGGAGGAAGTGTCGTTTCTCAACAAAGCGGCGATTAAGAAAACGCTGAAAAACATCCGTCCCGACTCCACCGTAATCATCAACGCCGAACGTTCCACCTACATCGCCATCGACGTATTGGAACTGGTCGAAGACTTCGCCAACATCTATGCCAAAGAAAACAATATCGAAGTCATCCTGAAAGGCTTCAAAGACAATTACGACCACGAAGGCCACACCACGCGCGGCAGCCATGTACACATCCGCCACCGCGGAGCGGTCTGAACACGGAATACGGCCAAATGCCGAAAAACAAGGCCGTCTGAAAAGTTTTCAGACGGCCTTGTTTTTTGTTTGCCGCACATCACGCCAAAGTGCGTGCCTGATACATCACCTGCTTCATCTGGCGGATGGCTTCGGGCAGTCCCAGGAATATGGCCTGCGCCATCAGGGAATGGCCGATGTTGAGTTCGCGGATGGACAGGATTTGGGCGATCGGGGTTACATTATGTATGGTCAGGCCGTGGCCCGCGTTCACGGTCAAGCCCAAATCGTTGGCGAAATACGCGCCTTCTTCGATGCGGCGCAGTTGGGCTTGGCGGGCGGCGTGGGTTTCCGCATCGGCATACGCGCCCGTGTGGATTTCGATAACGGGCGCACCCACATCACGGGCGGCTTGGATTTGCGCTTCTTCGGCATCGATAAAGAGCGAAACGCGGATACCCGCTTCGGTCAGGATGCGGGTGTAGTCGGCGATTTTGTTCTGCTGCGCAAGCACGTCCAAGCCGCCTTCGGTGGTTACCTCTTCGCGCCGCTCGGGCACAATGCAGACATCGTGCGGCATCACCTCCAAGGCATTGGCCAACATTTCTTCGGTCAGCGCCATTTCAAGGTTCATCCGTGTGCGCACCGCCTGACGGATGGCGAACACATCGGCGTCTTTGATGTGGCGGCGGTCTTCGCGCAGATGCAGGGTAATCAGGTCGGCGCCGTGGGTTTCGGCAATCATGGCCGCTTCAAGCGGGCTGGGATACGCCGTGCCGCGCGCATTGCGCAGGGTGGCAACGTGGTCGATGTTTACGCCTAAAAGCATTTTTTGTTCCTTTTGATTAGACTGTTTTCCGATTAAACACAGCATATTGGCAAGACGGATTCGCCTAAACTTCCGTCGTTCCCACTCAGGCGGGAATCCAAAACCCGAAATCCAGTATCTTTTTTAAACAAGGTCTTGTAACTATCCTTGCAACTATCTAAAGATGGATTCCCTGCGCGGAAACGGCGAAAAACCAAGTATCAGCACAATATCCGAACACAGTCTTTAGTCATGATCGGCTGTGTTTGTTACGGTGGTTTTCAGACGGCCTGCCGCAGGACAAGGCCGTCTGAAAAAAGTTTGGGATAGCCTGCCAAACAGAGCAATGCAGCGGCGGCCTGTCTGACGGTGCGCCCTTGGCACGTTTCTATTTTCCCGTCAGACCGTCTGCCGCCATATATTTTCAGACGGTCTTCATGCCGTGCAATTCCCCGCAACAGCAGTTCATATCCCTTGAAACGCCTGCATCTGCTGCAACACCTGCCGCGACTTGATGCCTTCGGGCAGCAGGAAATCGAGCAGCATCCGGTTCAGCCGCAAGGCCTGCTGCAAAGCGGCAGGTTCGGTAAAATGTGCTTCGCGCAACTGCACGAGCGTTTCGCCGCTGACGGCGATGCCGTGGCTGTCGGGACGCAGAACGGCGGTATCGAGCGGTTCGGCGGCGTGTTCGGGGCGCAGCCAATACTGCCTGCCGGCGGCAATCGGATTGCCGCTGCCGTCGTACCGCAAGTCGGGCGCAAAGCCCAGTTCGGTCAGCAATGCCCATTCAAACAGGCGCAAATCGGCGGTATGGCCGTCTGAAACGGCAATGGCGCGCATCAGCTTATGCAGCGCATCGTAAAGCGCAGGATGCGGGTCTTCGCGGGCGGTGAGCTTCAACACGAGTTCGTTGGCATACAACGCGCTGAACAGTGCCCTGCCCTGCGGCTGCGGCCAACCGCCCAACCATTCGGCGCGGTGCAGGGTTTTAAGTTCGCCGCTGCCGTACCACGACGCGCTGACAGGAACACACGGCACCAGCACGCCGCGCAGTTCGCTCTGGCGTTTGCGCGCGCTGCGGGCAAGCAGGGCAACGCGACCGTGGTCGCGGCTGAACATTTCCAGCCACAGGCTGCTTTCGCGCCACGGAGCGGCGGTCAGCAGGAAGGCGGGCTGGTGGTTGATGCGGTGTGCGTGTGCAGTCATGATTTATGAACGAGGGTGCGGGCTGCCGAAACGGTTTCAGACGGCCTTTCTGCCCGCCGCATCCCGAACGGTACGGCGCGGAACGGCTGCCCGATAAACGGCACAACGGCTTCCCGATGTGCCCTGTCCTTATGCCTCGACAGGCTCGAGCAGGAGTTCCAGCCCTTCGTTTTTCACTTTGAACAGCAGGTCGATGTTCGGATGTTTGCCCGGATTCGCCTCGGCATCGGCAACGTGTTCGGCAAACAGCAGCAAACCGCGTTCGGCGGCGCGTGCATCGAGCTTTCCGCCGAATTCGGCGGCCAATGCGTTGTAGAGTTTGAGCGAGCCGAGCTTGCCCTGAACGGCGGGGATGTGGTGCAGCGTTTCGCCTTGGGCGTTACGCACGTTCAGGCCGCTCAAATGGGCCACGTCGGGCATGGCGGCAAGATTGTCTTGGAAACTCATGATGTGTTCTTTCTGTGTGTATCGGGTGGTGGGGAGAAGCAGGCCGTATGATTATCCGGACTTAGCCCGGAAAACGGGTGCGGCCGAAACGCGGCAAAGGCGGAACTTCTGCACGGCGGCATCCGGCCATTTCCGCAAGACCATACAGGCCGTCTGAAAAAACAGGCGGCTTGATTGGACAACCCGCACCGTTTGTTTGAACCGCCCTTACGTCCGGCGGCGCAGCGGCAGCCCTGCGTTTTCAGACGGCCTCAGGGATTTTTACGCTATTCGCACTTCAAAGCCTTGGCTTTGTCTGTAAACGATGCGGCAGCAATGGCACACATTTCCGTGCGCTGTTGCGGCGTGGCGGCGGGCAGCGACTGGTACAGCATTTTGGTATTGCCGGCATGATAAAGCGATGCTTTTTCCCCTGCTTTGGCGTAGCAGGCTTCGGCGCGCTTGAAATATTTTTGGCAAACGGGCGGCAGTTCTTCAAACGCCAACGGTGTACTTTTATGGCCGCGCGCGTGGGCGGGCGGCACAGCGGACAAGGCCAGCAGCAAAACGGCAGGGATAAGGGCTTTGGACGGGATATTCATCGTTTCTTTCCTGTGTACCCGCAAAAACCGTCTGAAAAAACGGTCGGCAAACGGCGGGTTTCAGACGGCCTTCCGGCCAAACGGCTGGCAGGGTTACTTCGTACCGAAAATCTTGTCACCCGCATCACCCAAACCCGGAATGATATAGCCGTGTTCGTTGAGATGGCTGTCGAGCGCGGCAGCATAGACGGTAACGTCAGGATGCGCGTCGTTCACTACTTTCACGCCTTCGGGTGCGGCAACAAGCACCAACGCCTTGATACTGCGGCAGCCTTTTGCTTTCAGCAAATCGATGGTCGCAACCATCGAACCGCCGGTGGCAAGCATGGGGTCGATAATCAGCGCGGGGCGCTCTTCCATGCTGTCGACGAATTTTTCGAAATAGGAAACGGGCTTGAGCGTTTCTTCGTCGCGCTGCAAACCCACAACGCTGATTTTCGCGGTGGGAATCAGGTCGAGCACGCCGTCGAGCATGCCCAAACCGGCACGCAGAATCGGGACGACGGTCAGCGTTTTGCCCTTGATGCGGTCGCCTTCGATTTGGCCGCACCAGCCGTCTATCAGGTATTTTTCGGTTTCGAAATCGCGGCTGGCCTCATAGGCCATCAGGCGGGCGAGTTCGGTGGTCAGGGTGCGGAATTTGTAGGTGCTGCAATCCGCTTCGCGCATCAGCGTGAGTTTGTGCTTGACGAGCGGATGGTCGATAACGGTAAGGTTCATGTCGGTTTCCCTGTTTTTTCGGCTCTCGGACGGCCTGAATTATACGGTGTCCGCAGATGCGGGAAAAGGCCGTCTGAAACAGATTTTCAGACGGCCTTTGACGTGCGGCAAACCGGATGCTTATTCGGCCGAAGCTTTACGCAGAATGGTGTACAGCTCGTCTTTCAGATGCAGTTTTTCTTTTTTCAGCTCTTCGATTTCGGCCAAGCCGCTGGTAACGGGGTTGTTTTCCAGGCCGGTAATTTTGTCGTCAAGCTCGTTGTGCTTGTCGAACAGGCGGGCGAAGTGCGCATCTTCTTGTTTCAGTTTGGAAATTAAATCGCGGTATTCCGGAAACATTTGGTTTTCCTCTCGTTTTGGCGGGTTGAAATTGCAGTAATTTTGCATTGCTGCGCTGATTTTTAACACAGCTTGATTATAACAAACCCGCAGTTTCTGAGAAACCTTAATTTTTGCTGCGGCAAAGGCGGCTGGACGCACCGTCCGCACGGGCATACAATCCGTTGAACCGCAATTGGATCACGCGCCTGCACGGCAACGGCGGGCGGCATTACACGGCCTGCGCCGGAAACGCCTTGGAAACGATGAAACGCTTCAACCACCTGTTCGGACTGGAAGGCCGCTTTATGCTGCACGAAAGCCGCGGCACATGGATGCCGGTCAACGACGGCAGCTATTGTTCCGCCCTGCCCGTGCCCGCAGGACTGCTGCGGCCCGAGCCGTTTGTTCCCGCCGACGGCACCGGCATCCCGTTCGAGCTGCCCGACAACGTCAAAATCTTCAGCGACGAAGCCCGCGCACTGGAACAGCAGCGGCTGCTGATGCTGTCGCTGCAAAGCCTTGCCGACAGCCTGCGCGCGTCGAAAGCCGAATACGATTTGGAAAAACTGATTGAAAGCATCGACTTCCATATGCGGCAGGAAGACTGGTTGAAATAAACAGCCAAAGAGGGCATGGCCGGTAACACTGTTCCCCAAACCGCAGGCCGTCTGAAAAATACTTTTCAGACGGCCTTTATGCCGTTTGGCGGTATAATCGCCCCATTTCCCCCAACCACCGTAAACGGATTTCCCCATGAACCGAAAAACCCTTGCCGCCGCCCTACTCTGCACCGTCCTGCCCTTTGCTCATGCCGAACGGCTCAACTACAACGTCATCGAGTTTGCCGAAACCGCAGGCGTCGAAATCAAGCGCGACACCATGACCGTGCAGATGCGCATCTTCGCCGAAGGCAAAAAACGCGAAGACGTCAGCCGCGAATTCGTCCGCAAATACGACAGCGTCAGCAAACGTGCGCAGCAGGCGGGTTTCAAAACCGAACTGCTCTACCGCAACGCCTCGCCGCGCTACGAATACAAAAACGGCAAAGACATCAAAAACGGCTGGGAAGAAAGTGCCACGCTGCAAATCGAAAGCCGCGATTTTGAAGCGCTCAACCGCCTGATTGCCGACAGCACCCGCGATGCCTCCCTTGAAAACATGTCGTTTTCCATTTCCCAACAGCAGCGTCAGGCCGCCGTTGACGAAGTCAGCAAAACCGCCCTGCGCCGCTTCCGCCAGCGAGCCGACGTTTTGGCCGCCGAACTCGGTAAAAAGGGTTATAAAATCGTGCGCCTGAATTTCGGCCATATCGGCCACAACACCACCCAGCCCGCCGCTGCACGCATGCGCAGCGCAGCAGCAGCGGCAGAAGTCGCCTCCCTTGCCAAAGCGGCAGACGTACCCACCCCCGAGACCACACAGCCGGGCACGGAAGAAGTCAGCATCACCGTGCAGGGCAGCATCCAGCTTTGATGCGGACAACGCGCCTGATTGCCGTTTGCCTGCCATCATTTTTTCGGGCGGATGCGGCGTGACGACCGATATTCGGCTGAGACCTGCCGCTACCGCAGACTCACGCCGAACCGGCCCATCCGCGCCACGGCTTTGTCCGAAAAAACGGCACGATACCCTATAAAACGGTTGAAAATCCGCCGCTTGTCCGCCATATTAAACACCGTTCCGGCGGCCCGCACCGTCAGGCCGTCTGAAACCTTTTCCCAACCACCCACATGGACACCCAATGAACAGCAAACTGATTGCCCTTACCGCTCTGTCCGCCTTCGCGCTGGCCGCCTGTAAAGACAACACCCAAGCCCAAATCGAACAGCAGCAGAAACAGATTGAAGCGCTGCAACAGCAGCTTGCCCAGCAAAACGGCGGGCAGCCTGCCGACAACACCGTTTACCAGCTCGCCGCCAGCGCGGTGAAAGACACCATTCCCGCCGATGCCCTGGCCAACAACGGCAACGGCCAGCCCGTAACCGGCACCGACGGCCAGCAGTACATTTACGACCAATCCACGGGAAGCTGGCTGCTGCAAAGTCTGGTCGGTGCGGCGGCTGGCGCGTTTATCGGCAACGCCTTGTCCAGCAAATTCATGCAGGCCAAAAACCAAAACAGCCCGGTTGCCCAGCGCGCCCGCACCAACTATTTCCAATCGGCCCGCCCGAACGCCCGCACCAGCCAGCAGCTGAACACCCGCAGCGTTCCCGCCCAGCAGCGCGCACAGCAGCAGCAAAACGCGCGCCAGCAGCAATACCGCCAAACCACCCGCTCGCCGTCCAACTACCGCCCCTCCCGCGGTTTCGGCCGCCGACGCTGACGCTCCGCGGTTTTCCGTGTCCATACATCGTTTGGACAAACGACATCCGCAATCGTTTTTCAGACGGCCTTACCGCAGGCAGGCCGTCTGAAAACGCATCTTAAGGAAACATCATGAACAAACACCACAAACTCATCATCCTCGGTTCCGGCCCTGCAGGCTACACCGCCGCCGTGTACGCCGCCCGCGCCAACCTCAACCCCGTCATCATCACCGGCATCCAGCAGGGCGGCCAGCTGATGACCACCACCGAAGTGGACAACTGGCCCGCCGATGCCGACGGCGTACAGGGTCCCGAACTGATGGCGCGCTTTCTCGCCCACGCCGAACGCTTCGGCACAGAAATCGTGTTCGACCAAATCCACACCGCCGAACTGCAAAGCCGCCCGTTCAAACTCATCGGCGACATGGGCGAATACACCTGCGACGCGCTGATTGTCGCCACCGGCGCATCCGCCAAATACCTCGGCCTGCCCTCCGAAGAAAAATTCTCGGGCAAAGGCGTATCTGCCTGCGCCACCTGCGACGGCTTTTTCTATAAAAACCAAGCCGTAGCCGTGGTCGGCGGCGGCAACACCGCCGTCGAAGAAGCCCTGTATCTGGCCAACATCGCCCAAACCGTTACCCTGATCCACCGCCGCGACACCTTCCGCGCCGAAAAAATCATGGTCGACAAACTCATGCAGCGCGTGGCCGAAGGCAAAATCATCCTGAAAACCAATGCCGTACTCGACGAAATCCTCGGCGACGACAGCGGCGTAATCGGCGCACGCCTGAAAAACAACGACGGCTCCGCCGAAGAAATCGCCGTGAACGGCGTGTTCATCGCCATCGGCCACAAACCGAACACCGACCTGTTCAAAGGCCAGCTCGACATGGACGAAACCGGCTACCTGAAAACCAAAGGCGGCAGCGGCGACAACGTCGGCGCCACCAACATCGAAGGCGTTTGGGCGGCAGGCGACGTGAAAGACCACACCTACCGCCAAGCGATTACCAGCGCGGCATCGGGCTGCCAAGCCGCGCTGGACGCCGAACGCTGGCTGGACAAACAAAGCTGAACCGCCCCGCCTAACCGCCGTTCGTAAAACAGCAAATGCCGTCTGAAACAAATTTTCAGACGGCATTTGCTTGCTGTAATAAAAAACGTAAGTACGGTTAGCCGCCCTAAGCGGCGTAACTGTACGCAGCATAACCAGATGCCCAAAAACCGTTTTTCAGACGGCATGGTTACAGTGTTGATGTACGGTTTGCAGCGACTTACACCCTTCGCCCTGCTTCCGTACGGTTACGCCGCTTAGGGCGGCTAACCGTACCTACGGTAATCCTGCTGTCCTAATGACCGTACCCGCGCCTAACCCAAACCTAACATTAAGGCCGTCTGAAAAAACTTTTCAGACGGCCTTATTACCGCCATGGCTGGATGAACCTGCCTGACGGACGGTAATTTTCAGACGGCCGTTCCGTCCTGCGTACGGTTACGCCGCTTGGGGCGGCTAACCGTACCTACGGTAATCCTGCCGTCCTAATGACCGTACCCGCGTCTAACCCAAACCTAACATTAAAGCCGTCTGAAAAAACTTTTCAGACGGCCTTTATCACCGCCATGGCTGGATGAACCTGCCTGACGGACGGCAATTTTCAGACGGCCGTTCCGTTTTGCGTACGGTTACGCCGCTTGGGGCGGCTAACCGTACCTACGGTAATCCTGCCGTCCGAATGTCTGTACCAACCCCAACTTAAACCAAACATTAAGGCCGTCTGAAACCGCTTCTTTTGTCCTTAATTCAAACCGGATAACCTGTTCGCTCCTAAGCCTGTTCCCAAATAAAGGCCGTCTGAAAAGTTTTCAGACGGCCTTTTCCATAAAAATGCCGACACTCACAACCGTTGCCGCAGCGACATCCCAAGCGCGGTGTTCCCGCCTTTTACGGCTGTGGTCAGACGTGCCGCCGCACGGTAGCGGACGGCGAACCAAACCGTTGCCGGCAGATACAGCAGCAGCGTCAGCATCAATGCAAAACGGGTTTCCCGAACGGGTTTGGCAACGTGCGCCGACTGTTCCTGATAAGAATAAACCGCTTTGCCGTCGACGCGGATTTCATAAACCACGTCGCGCAGCAGCACCGATTCGGCAGGCTGGTAGCGCACATCGGCGTTTTTGCCCGAATAGGCATACACTTTTTCGCAGGGGGAATCGGCATTGGCCGAACAGCTGAGCAGCAGCATTCCGCCGTTGTCCCGCATCAGGGGCAGCCGTTTGCCTTCGGGTTTTTCGGGTATCAGCCCGCTGGCGGTGCGCAGCGATTCGTAAGGCACTTGGTAGCCGTTGTAACGGTTGTCCTGCCATGTTTCAAACGCGGCGAGCAGCGTAACCGCCGCAGCCGCGCCGACCATCACGCACAGGCTGATTTTCAGACGGCGAACGGGATCGCTGTCTTGCAAGTCGAACACCTGCCACAAATACAGCAGCTGCACGGCCACGGCGGCGGCGATGAAATAGAAATAGCGTCCGACGGGCAGAAATGCCGCCGTTGCGGCAAACGCTACCAGAAAAGATGTGAACAGTATTCTTGTTTTTTTCATATCCCGGTTAACGGACATGGTTTGCTCCCAATTTGTTTTGATTGTATTTGTACGGCGTGTCGGTTTGTGTTGTGCGGGTGTGTCGGCGGCTTTGCACGGCGTGTCGGTTCGTGCGGCACCGTTCCCAACCGTCATTCCCGCGCGGGCGGAATCCATCGTTCATTTTCACCGGCACACGAATGAAAAAGTTTTTGCGGTTAAAACCGGATTTCCCGCCTTCCCAAACATCACGGCGGTTTCTCCCCGCTGTGATGCCCGATGCTGCCTTGTATCGTCCGGTTCGGAACCGTAACGCCGTCTGAAATGCTTCGGCGCAGACGGCCTGTTTTTTTCAGACGGCACCGCATTCCGGTGCGGATTATAGCAAGCCGCCCCGCCCTGACGGTACAGATAATTGCACGGCGGCACGGAAAAGGCTGTATGCGGGTGCGTCAAGATTCAGAATGGATTTCCGACGGATGCCCTTTCAATACCCGCATCCGAAAAATCAGAAGGCCGTCTGAATTTCAGACGGCCCTGCATCACAATCCGTTCGGATTTACAAAACCGCTTTCACCGCAGCCGCCACATTTTCCACGGTAAAGCCGAACGCTTTGAACAGCTCTTCGGCGGGAGCGGATTCGCCGAAGCGGTCGAGGCCGACCACTTTTCCCTGCAAACCGACGTATTTGTACCAGCCGTCGGACACGCCCGCCTCCACGGCCACGCGCGGCAGGCCATCGGGCAGCACGGCGGCTTTGTAGGCGGCATCTTGGCGGTCGAACACGTTGGTGGACGGCATTGATACCACGTTCACGGCAATACCTTGTTCGGCCAAGGCTTTTTGCGCGTTCAACGCCAGCTCGACTTCGGAGCCGGTGGCGATAATCACGGCCTGCGCCTTATCCGCCGCGCTCACGACGTAGCCGCCGCGTTTGATGTTTTCAAGCTGCTCGCCGCTGCGCGGCACGAACGGCAGGTTTTGGCGACTGAAAATCAGGGTGGACGGCCGGTCGGCGGCTTTCACGGCTTCCGCCCAGGCCACCAGGCTTTCGGCGGTGTCGCACGGGCGCCATACGTCCATATTGGGAATCAGGCGCAGGGTGGCGGTTTGTTCGACGGGCTGGTGGGTGGGGCCGTCTTCGCCGAGGCCGATGGAGTCGTGCGTAAACACGAATATCGGGTTGGTTTTCATCAGCGCGGCCATGCGCAGGGCGTTGCGCTCGTATTCGCTGAACATCAGGAAGGTTGCGCCGAACGGACGCACGCCGCCGTGCAGCGACATGCCGTTCATGATGGCGCCCATGCCGAATTCGCGCACGCCGTAGCTGATGTAGTTGCCGCCGTTTTCGCGGGTAACGGTTTTGCTGTCCGACCAGTCGGTCAGGTTCGACGGCGTGAGGTCGGCCGAACCGCCCACGAATTCGGGCAGCACTTTGGCGAGAATTTCGATGCTGTTCTGGCTGGCTTTGCGGGTGGCGATTTTTTCGGCTTTGGCGCACACTTCTTTCAAGGCCGTCTGAACGTAGGTATCGAAGTTTTCAGGCAGCTTTTTGTCCATGCGGCGTACGAATTCGGCGGCTTCGCCCGGGAATTTGGCTTGATATTGTGCGAACAGCGCATTCCATTCGGCTTCGAGTTTCGCGCCTTTTTCTTTCGCGCTCCACGCGTCGTAGATTTCCTGCGGGATTTCGAACGCGCCGTAATTCCAACCCAAATGCTTGCGGGTGGCTTCGATTTCGTCTTCGCCCAAAGGCGCGCCGTGGGTTTTGTGGCTGCCTTCTTTATTGGCCGCGCCTTTGCCGATTAAGGTTTTGCAGCAGATAAGCGAGGGTTTGCCCGTTTCGGCTTTGGCCGCTTCGATGGCCGTCTGAATCGCGGCGGTGTCGTGGCCGTTGACGTTCGGCACCACATGCCAGCCCATCGCTTCGAAGCGCATCGGCACGTTTTCGGTAAACCAGCCGTCCACTTTGCCGTCGATGGAAATATTGTTGTCGTCGTAAAGCACCACCAGCTTGCCCAAACCCAGCGTGCCGGCCAGCGAGCAGGCTTCCTGCGCCACGCCTTCCATCATGCAGCCGTCGCCCATGAAAACGTAGGTGTGGTGGTCGACGATGTTCAGGCCGTCTTTATTGAACTCGGCGGCGAGGATTTTTTCGGCCAAGGCCATGCCCACCGCGTTGGCGATGCCCTGCCCCAACGGGCCGGTGGTGGTTTCCACGCCGTCGGTGTAGCCGTATTCGGGATGGCCGGGGGTTTTGCTGTGCAGCTGGCGGAAGTTTTTCAGGTCGTCGATGGAAACGTTGTAGCCGGTAAGGTGCAGCAGGCTGTAAATCAGCATCGATGCATGGCCGTTCGACAGCACGAAACGGTCGCGGTTGTAGAATTTCGGGTTGGCGGGGTTGTGGTTGAGGAATTTCGTCCACAACACCTCGGCCATTTCGGCCATGCCCATCGGCGCGCCCGGGTGGCCGGAATTCGCTTTTTGAACCGCGTCGGCGGAGAGGAAACGGATGGCGTTTGCCAGTTGTGAAGCCATAACGGATACCTTTTTGTGTGAGTCGTCGGATAACCGCCCGATTATCGCCTGATTCAGGAGCGGATACAAGGAAGGCTTGGATTTTACGGCGGCGGGTTTTCAGACGGCCTGACCAAGCCACCCGTCCCAAACCGTTTCAAGGCCGTCTGAAAAACAAGCCGTACCCGCCCTGCTTGGTTCAGAACGGTTTTCAGACGGCCTTATCCGTGAGTCAAAACGCTTTTTCAAACGTTACCGCAATCTGCTTTTTGTCTCTCGGGAAGGCGTAAATGTTGCTTTTCACTTTCGTGTAGCCGAATTCCAGCTTGGGCGTGATGCCGCCGGGCAGCCATTTGTCTTTCCAAACCGAAACGTCGAAATACATTTCCCTGTCGCGGCGGCGGACTCCGGCATAGAGCGATGCGGGATTTTTGAAGCGGCGGTGGACGAAACGCGCATCGGTGCGGACGCCTATGCCGTTGTCGGCCTGATAAACCATGCCCAGCCCTGCGCTGCGGCGGTTGGACGTTTCTTCGCTGTCTTCGGTTTTTTCGTTCTGCCAGCCTGCGCTGCCGTAAGCGAACAGTTTGTCGGTGAGCGCGCGGAACGCGGTGGTCGAGGCGCCGTGCGTGATGCTGTCGTAGCCTGCGTAGGATTCGTCGTGGTATTTTTTCTTGATGCCGAAATAGGATGCGGCAAGCTGCGTTTTCGGCGAAATCCAACGGCTGACGGCGACATTCGCACCCAGATTGCGGCTGTAAAGGCGGTTGCCCTGCCAATCGGCGCGGATAATCGGGTTGATTTCAAACGTGGTGTCGATGTTTTGGAATTTGTAGCCCGGGTTTAACGACAGCCCGAATTCGTTGTCGCTCTGCGAAGAAGGGTAATGCACGCCGTCTGCATTGAAGCCCGCACTCAGATTGTGGCTGCCTTTGATGTTGAAGTCTTTCTGCACTTCCGCGCCGTAGCTGTAACCGTGGCCGCTGCGCGGCATGCTGGTTACTTCGCGCGGCAGGATGTCATAATAGACGTTGTCGTCGTCTTCCATAAACGGCCACAGGAAATAATCGTTGGACGTGGCATTGTTGACATTATTGCTGTATTGCCAGCCTGCACGGATTTTTACCTGCAAGGGGTTCATTTCCCGAATCGCCATCAGATAGCCTTCGGCCTGAGCCGCCGCTTCCGGTTCGATGTCTTCTTTTTTCACCCGCTCAAACTGTTTTCTGGCATCGCGGTAAGCGCGGTTTTCAAACAACATTCCCGCGTAATCCAGCCGCACATAACTCAAGTCGGGCTGTTTTTCCAGCATATTGCGGTACAGCTTGACCGCTTTGCCGTGTTTCCCCTGCGAACGCAGCAGCGCGCCCTGCACGAAATCGTACATCGTCGGGTCGTGATTGGGAATTTCGCGGTAAAAGGCCATAATCCGTTGCAGGGTCGGCCAATCTTCGCGTATCATTGCGGTGTTGATAATGTGGTGGGTGAGTTCCAGATTGTTTTTCAAATCCGCATCGCCCATCTCGGGCAGCGGCGCGTTTTCGTCGTCCGGCTTGGCGGTTTTTTTGCGCAGCTCCGAATTACGCTCAAGCAGCTGCTGCCGTTCCGTATCGAACCGGTTCGGAAAAACAAAATCCTGCTCGGGCACAGGCGCGGCTTTCAGGGGAGAATCCGGCGGTGCGGCGAACGCAGCCTGACACGCTGCTCCGGCCAGCAGCGCGGTGAATAGTTTGGAATACATGGGAAAGTAACCTGAATAATTGGTGGCAAGGCGCAGGCTGTTTTCAGACGGCATCCGATGCCTGACGCAGCAACAGGCCGTCTGAAAAAATCCGCCTGCCTTAAGAAAAAAGCGGATTGCACAGGCAACCCGCTCATGTGATAACGGCTTAACGTTTGCCGATAATCGCCACGCCGCCGATGCGGTCAGGCATACCGTTTACCCAACCCGCCACTTCTTCGGCTTTCGGGCCATAGAGATTGATGTTGTATTTGGGGTTGACTCTGCCGTAATTGGCAGTTTTGTGGTTAGCCACAACAGCCGCATAAGCTTTTTTTGCATCCGCAACATTTTTGAAGCTTGCACCCGCAACACCATTTACGGTTACATTTCCGTTTCTCACGCCCAAAGTACCGTCTTTTTGAGCTGTAATCTTACCGGTATGTAGTGTTGCAGCAATATCTAAGAATTTATTGTCTTTGGTTTTGAGCCAAGCCCCCGGCACCAAGATACTTTGCAGCGTAAAGCTGCCGTGGCCGACTTTCTTAGCCGTATCAATTTGATAATTGAAATGACCTTTGGGGAAATTGGTAAACGCCGTGCCTTTATATTTGTAGATACCCGATGCAGGTAAAGCCGCCAGCTTGGTGCTGTCGCCGACAATGTGTTTCACGAAATTGCGGTTTTTGTAGGCGGTATCGTTGTTACGGTCTTTGGTTACATTGGCAATCAGGCCGGAATGCTTCTGACGGTAAATTCGGTAGGTAACATTAGTATTGACACCTGCCGAACCGTTATTGCCCAATTTGGTTTTGTCGTTGTTCTGCGGATTCGCTTGCGGCGGGTTGTAAAGCTGGCCTTCTTTAAAAATGGCCAAATTAACCGTGGTACGGGTAACTTTCCGCTTATTCTCACCCGCTATTGCGGTTTTCGGACCATAAGTTTGACCACCGTAAGTAAACGATCCGAAATACTGGTCGTCGTTTTTATTGTCGATTGGGGATTTGCTGTTCAAATCGACATTCCAATTCACAGCCAACGCAGCTTGGGAAACAAACAAGGCGATTGCCGCAACGGCAAATTTGGATTTGGTTTTCATAGGGTAAACTCCAATACGTTTTAGTTAAAGTGCATCAAGGATGCACCGTCTTTACATTTGGCTTACCGCTCAGTTTTGGAAAGGCGGGCGGTAGGCCAAATTTTTTTGCCTGCAAACAGGCAGATGTTTTGTTCGACAGCGGAGTTTGTGTAGTGAGTTACCGCTTTGGCGGTATTGTGAGAGCGTGTGTCCGTTTGCATTCATGCAGGGTTGAAATTTTATCTAAGCAATATTTTTACGACCTGCATGATTTTATCAGGTTTATTTTTATACATAATAATAACTATAATTAAGAATTATTGTCAAGATAATTCTCAAAAATAATTATTTCAAAATCTCTATCCCACTATTCCCGTTATGCACAGAAATAGCGGGGCTTCAAATAGGGCAGATTCCCCTTTCGATTTCAGACGGCCTTACCATTTCATCTTCAAATTCACGGTCGCATTTCTCGGTGCGCCGTAGAAATTGCCCCTGTCGTTGCTCCAATATTTTTTGTCGAACAGGTTGTTCACGCTCACGCCCAGGCTGGCGTTTTTGCGGAAGTTCCAGCGCGCCATCGCATGCCATACGGCAAACGAGGGTTGGTGATATACTGCCGACTTGTCTAAAACGTAACCATCCGGACCTGTTACAAAAGGTTTCGGTTTGATACGGCTACTCCAACGTACACCAATACCAGCAGTGAATTTGGGAGTAAAGTCGTAGCTGGTAAACAGCTTAAAGCTGTGGCGCGGGGCGGTGTAGGTGCCTTGAAAATCCAGATTTAAATTATCTCCACGGTCATTGTAACTCATCTTATCAGGAAAGGGCTGAATCATTTTCTGGTTGACATAACCTGCACTGATACGCCATTTCGGAGTAAGCTGCCCTGCAAGGTTGATATCCCAACCCTTACTGGTGTAGCCACCCACAGGACTAAATTCGACATCGCCGCCGCGATCATCACCACACTCGCCGTTAGGCAGCCATTTATCACAACGCAAACCCGTAGGTTCTAGCGAGGGGTAATTTTTCTGTTTCATATGGAAATAAGATACGGCGGCATTCAGACGGCCTTTATAAAATGCGCCTTTCAAACCGAATTCTTTGGAATTGCCTTCCAAAGGCGGCATCCAGCCGCCACCTTTGCGGTAGTTGTGCGGATAGAGTTTGACTACATCATTGTCGCGCAGGATACCGGTGTAGCTGGCATATGCATTGATGTTTTTATTGAGTTGAAAAATCAGGCCACCGTAGGGAACGAATTTTTTCAGACGGCCTTCTGACGAGCGGAAACCATTGTTATCGATTGTTGGGAAAGAATTATTAGGAACATCATCCAGCAACAAATAGTCTTTCAATTGATTACCTTTCGCCCATGTTTTACTCCAACCGTTCTTATAAGCCAAATAGTGTGCCCAACGGCCACCTGCAATCACGGTAAGCCATGAGGCAGGTTTGAGCTTCATCGCAAAATAAGGGCCGCGCTGGTAAGAATGACGATTTACACTTTCGCCCACCAAACGTCCGCCGTAAGAAATCGGCAAAGTCCATGCAGGATTATTGACAGTGCGCGGAATATCGCCGTTGTTAAACATACTGGGGGGAACACATTGATAGAAATAACTTTTATTGTCTTCGCCCTTTACCCAGTTGATAGCACCTGTTACCGGATCAAATGGGCCGTTTTCACCAGAGTAATCAATATAATCTAAAGTAGGTCGGCAATCGAGAGAAAAACTCCCCCCCCCAAAATCAGAGGAATAATAATCATCGTAAGCATATATCTTCGTTTTGGAACGTATATCGTTGTAGCCGATGATAATCTGTTGATCTTGGCCAAACAATTTGAAACGGCCATCAAAATTAAGATCGAAAGCCTGCGTACGCTGGCGTTCCTTATTGCGGCCGAAATCAAATGTAGCCCCATCCACTTCGGGCTGTGGAAAATAACCATTGCTGCCTATATCGGCATAAAGATGATCGAGACTGGAATTGGTTTGGCTATACGCGGCATTTACATTCAAATGATTATTGAAGCGATGCTGCCAATCAAGAAAGAAGTTACGGGTTCTAGCCTGTAGATATGCCCATTGTGCAGCATTATTAAAATTTCGCGGCATAGTAACGGTATGGTAAGTTTTTTGTTCCGAATCTCCCCAAATATAACCACCATCAGGTGTAGGACGCATATAAGAATATTCTTCACAATCTGTACCAGGAATCGGATTTTCACACCAATAAGAAGCAGGCTTCCAAATAGTAGAATCAATTGTTTTGGTTACAGTCGCATGCCTTGCCACCCCCCGCTTCGGCGCACCTTTGGTATGGCGGTATTGGTTGCTGAAGCCTACCGTAACCGTGTCTTTTTCGGTGGGCTGCCATTCCAATGAAGCGGCGTAGGTGTGGCCGTTGCGCTTTACCCTGTCAAGAAAGCTGTTGCCCGTGCTGAATGTGCCGACGATGCGGCCGCGCAGGGTGCCGCTTTTGTTCAGCACTTGGTTGTGGTCAAGCTCCACGCGGCGGCTCGCCCATGAACCGTATTTCAGATTCAGCTCGCCTTTGCTTTCGGCCAGCGGGCGTTTGCGGATAAAGTTCACGCTGGCGGCAGGGTCGCCGGTGCCCGTGGTTAAGCCCGTCGAACCGCGTACCACTTCGGCGCGGTCGTAAAGAAAGCTGTCCTGCATGCCCACAAACTGACGGCCGCCGAGAATATTGGCGTTGCCCATCACGCCGTCTACCTGATAGTTTTGGATTTCGAAACCGCGCGAATAATAGGTGGCATCGCCCATGCCGGTAAGCGAATCCTGCAACACGGTTACGCCCGGGGTTTCTTCCATAATCTGCTGCACATCCTGCAAGCCTTGGTCCTGCATCTGCTGCTGGGTAATCACGCTGATGCTCTGCGGCGTTTCTTTCAGCTCCAAATCCAGCTTGGCCGCCTGCTTGCTGCCGCGCACGGTGTAGTTGTTGCCGCTGTCTTTCGGGGCGTTGACTCGGCGGCCTTTCACTTCCACCGTACCCAATTCGACACGGCTGTCGGTTTTGGCCGGTTCCCAAGTTTCAGCGGCAATCGGGTTGCTGCTTAAAGCAAGGGCAATACCGGCGGCAATGGCGGTAAGTTTGTGGCTGGTGGGATTCATATTCCGATCTCCGAAAATCGCCCGCAGGTTTTCCCGAAATACGGCAAAACCGCCTGACAAAGCAAGATGCAGGCATAAAGGTTGCGTAGGGAAAAGTAAGCCCGAACGTAGACGCAGCATAAGAAGCTGCTTGGAAAGGCCGTCTGAATGCGGCTTTGTTGAAATAACGGGCAGTGGTTCGGAAATCGGCAGCTTGGCAACTGCTTTTTTGAAAACTTCTTTTTTGAAAATTTGTTTTGATATTCATCAATACCAATTAAGAATTATTATAATTAACCAATAAATCAGAAACAAGATTGTTTTGTGTTAAATATAATAAGCTTGAAAATAAAAAACACAGAGATGGTTTAAACGGCAAAAACCCTGAAGTCTGCACTTCAGGGTTTTTATAGCAAATAAACATATTATTCGACACAATTCCACCATGGCCTATTCACAAGACTTCAAACAACTCGTGCTCAAAAAACTCCGTCAAGGATGGACGATTCGTAGAGCCGCAAAAGAATTCGGCATCGCCATCTCCACCATCACGCTTTGGAGACGCCCGCCGGTTCCCCAAGTCCCGCCAAAACAACGGAAAACCCGCAAAATCAGCGCCCGGGCACTGCTCGAAGATGTTGAGCGTTATCCTGATGCCTATTGCCATGAAAGAGCGCAACGCTTTGGCTGTTCC
>NZ_JBHCJY010000006.1:0-10300 GCF_041804105.1 Neisseria sp. | reverse complement strand
GTTGCCTTCGCGGTCGATAACTTTCTGTTTGGAAAGGTTGTCCATCATCGCCTTGGCGATTTTATCGCCGGCGCGACCCCAGATATCGACCACTTTGTTGTAGCGCTCGCCGTTGGTTACCAAACCTTGGCGGTATTGGTCTTCGATTTCTTTGACTTCACCTTGCGCTTCGGCCAGCAGGGCGGCTTTTTCTTTCGGGATTTCCATATCGTCCACGCAGATGGAGATGCCGCCTTTGGCTGCATAACCGAAGCCGGTATACATCAGGTGGTCGGCAAAAATCACGGTATCGCGCAGACCGCACAAACGGAACGAAGCGTTAATCAGGCGTGAAATTTCTTTTTTCTTCAAAGCTTTGTTAATGTATTCAAACGGCAGGCCCTTGGGCAGAATTTCCGACAGCAAGGCACGGCCTACTGTGGTTTCGTAACGGTTGATAACCGGTTCGAATTCGCCGTCGCCGTTTTTCACCCATTCGCGCAGGCGCACGGTAATTTTCGTGCCCAATTCCACCTGTTTGGTGTGGTAGGCGCGGTGCACTTCCTGAACATTGGCAAACAGGCTACCCTCGCCTTGGCCGTTGATGCGGTCGCGGGTCATGTAATACAGACCCAATACGATGTCCTGCGAAGGCACGATAATCGGCTCGCCGTTGGCAGGCGACAATACGTTGTTGGAAGCCAGCATCAGCGTGCGCGCCTCCATTTGCGCTTCCAGACTCAACGGAACGTGAACGGCCATTTGGTCACCGTCGAAGTCGGCGTTGAACGCGGCACAAACGAGCGGATGCAGTTGAATCGCTTTGCCTTCAATCAGAATCGGTTCGAACGCCTGAATACCCAAACGGTGCAGCGTCGGCGCACGGTTGAGCATAATCGGGTGTTCGCGGATGACTTCTTCCAAGATGTCCCAAACTTCGGGTACTTCCTGTTCCACCAGTTTTTTGGCGGCTTTTACGGTTGAAGCCAAGCCCTGTTTTTCCAGTTTATGGAAAATAAACGGTTTGAACAGCTCGAGTGCCATTTTCTTGGGCAGACCGCACTGGTGCAGACGCAGGTAGGGGCCGACGGTAATCACGGAACGGCCGGAATAGTCCACACGTTTACCCAACAGGTTTTGACGGAAACGACCGCCCTTACCTTTAATCATATCGGCAAGAGATTTCAATGGGCGTTTGTTGGCACCGGTCATGGCTTTACCGCGGCGGCCGTTGTCCAGCAATGAGTCAACCGCTTCTTGCAGCATACGTTTTTCGTTTCGCACGATGATGTCGGGCGCATGCAGTTCGAGCAGGCGTTTCAAACGGTTGTTACGGTTGATGACGCGGCGGTACAGGTCGTTCAAATCGGAAGTGGCGAAACGGCCGCCATCGAGCGGAACGAGCGGACGCAAATCAGGCGGCAGCACCGGCAGAACGTCCATAATCATCCATTCCAATTTCATGCCACTGCGCTGAAAGGCTTCCAACACTTTCAAACGTTTGGCGATTTTTTTGATTTTGGTGTCGGAACCGGTGGATTCGAGTTCTTGGCGCAGAATTTCCACTTCGGAAGCAATGTCCAAAGTACGCAGCAGTTCGCGGATGCCTTCCGCACCCATTTTTGCATCGAAGTCATCACCGTGTTCGTCAAGTTTGGCGTAGTAGTCGTCTTCGGTCAGCAGTTGGCGGCGTTGCAGCGGCGTCATGCCGGGGTCGGTAACCACATAGGCTTCAAAATACAGCACGCGCTCGATGTCGCGCAGGGTCATGTCCAACACCATGCCCAGACGAGACGGCAGCGATTTCAAAAACCAGATGTGTGCAACGGGCGCGGCCAGTTCGATATGGCCCATGCGTTCGCGGCGCACTTTGGAAAGGGTTACTTCCACGCCGCATTTTTCGCAGGTTACGCCTTTGAATTTCAGGCGTTTGTATTTGCCGCACAAGCATTCGTAATCTTTTACCGGGCCGAAGATTTTGGCGCAGAACAAACCGTCGCGCTCGGGTTTGAAAGTACGATAGTTGATGGTTTCGGGCTTTTTAACTTCGCCGTAAGACCAGGAACGGATGGTTTCGGGCGATGCGATGCCGATTTTGATGGCATCAAACTCTTCTTCCATACCTGCGGATTGCAGGGGATTGAACAGATTCATTAAATTCATTTTGGCTCCTAGAAGGAAGTATTTTGCAGCGGTAAGGATATTGTTCGGTTTTCGGGAAACGTTTTTCAGACGGCCTTTGCTTGTTCAGACGGCCTGTCTGCATATCCGGTTATTCCGGTTCTTACGGATACGGTTTTGTCTGCGTATCCGATCTTTTTCCAAACATGTTTTTCAGACGGCCTTTATTGCTTTACAGGCCGTCTGAAAACCTGTCGGTCAGTAACGTTCCAAATCAATATCCAAGCCCAGCGAACGGATTTCTTTAACCAACACGTTGAACGATTCGGGCATGCCGGCATCGATTTTGTGTTCTCCTTTAACGATGTTTTCGTACATTTTGGTACGGCCTGTTACGTCATCGGACTTCACGGTCAGCATCTCTTGCAGCGTGTAGGCGGCGCCGTAGGCTTCGAGCGCCCAAACCTCCATCTCACCGAAACGCTGGCCGCCGAACTGGGCTTTACCGCCCAACGGCTGCTGGGTAACGAGCGAGTACGGGCCGGTAGAGCGGGCGTGCATTTTCTCGTCAACCAAGTGGTGCAGTTTCAGATAGTGCATCACGCCGACGGTTACTTTGCGGTCGAATGCTTCGCCGGAACGGCCGTCGTAGAGCGTAATCTGGGTTTTGCTGTCGTTGAAGCCGAGTTTCTTCACGGCCTCGTCGTCGCTCGGATACGCCAGATTCAGCATTTCGTAAATCTCGGCTTCTTTCGCGCCGTCGAATACGGGGGAAGCGAAGGTCGCACCGCGCTTCAGGTTTTCCGCCAAAGCCAAAATGTCTTCGTCGCTCAGGCTGTCCAAATCTTCCGCTTTGCCACTGCCGTTGTAGAGCTTGTTCAGGAAAGCTCGGATCTCACTGACTTTGCGCTGTTCGGCCAGCATGCGGTCGATGCGCTCACCAATGCCTTTTGCCGCCCAGCCTAAGTGTACTTCGAGAATCTGACCGATATTCATACGGCTCGGTACGCCCAGCGGGTTCAACACGATATCGACCGGACGGCCGTCTGCCATGTAGGGCATGTCTTCCACAGGCAGAATGCGCGATACCACACCTTTGTTACCGTGGCGGCCGGCCATTTTGTCGCCCGCTTGCAGACGGCGTTTGATGGCGATGAATACTTTCACCATTTTTTGTACGCCGGCCTGCAATTCGTCGCCCTGCGTCAGTTTTTTCTTTTTGACTTCATACAGCGCGTCGGCTTCTTCGCGTTTTTGTTGCAGACTCACTTTAATCAGTTCGAGCTGTTTGGCCAGCGATTCGTCTGCCATACGGATGTCGAACCAATCGTGTTTGCTCGGCAGCGAGGCCAGATAATCGGCGGTCACTTCTTTTCCTTTACCCAACTTCATCGGGCCGCCGTTGGCTTTTTGGCCGACAATCATGCGCTCGATACGGCTGAAGGCATCGTTGTCGAAAATACGCAATTGGTCGCTCAAATCTTGGCGGTAGCGTTTCAGCTCGGAATCGATAATCGACTGGGCGCGCTTGTCGCGTTGGATGCCTTCTCGGGTAAACACCTGCACGTCAATCACGGTGCCGCTCATGCCGGTAGGCATACGCAGCGAAGTGTCTTTCACGTCGGACGCTTTTTCGCCGAAAATCGCGCGCAGCAGTTTTTCTTCAGGTGTAAGCTGGGTTTCGCCTTTGGGCGTTACCTTGCCCACCAACACATCGCCCGCTTCGACTTCCGCACCGATGTAAACGATGCCGGATTCGTCCAAACGGTTCTGCATACGCTCGGAAAGGTTGGGAATATCGCGGGTAATGTCTTCCGCGCCCAATTTGGTGTCGCGCGCCACCACGTTCAGCTCTTCGATGTGGATGGAGGTGTAGCGGTCGTCGGCGGCCACTTTTTCCGAAATCAGAATCGAGTCTTCGTAGTTGTAACCGTTCCACGGCATGAACGCGATGGTCATGTTCTGACCCAACGCCAGTTCGCCCAAATCGGTAGACGCACCGTCGGCCACCACATCGCCACGCTGCAATACATCGCCTGCTTTGACAACAGGACGCTGGTTGATGTTGGTCGACTGGTTGGAACGGGTGAATTTCACCAGATTGTAAATGTCCACACCCACTTCGCCGGCTGTGGCTTCGTCATCATGCACGCGAACTACGATACGGTTGGCATCCACATATTCAACCACCCCGCCGCGACGGGCAACGATGGCTGTAGCCGAATCGACAGCCACCGAGCGTTCGATACCGGTACCGACCATCGGTTTTTCAGGACGCAAACACGGTACGGCCTGACGCTGCATGTTCGCCCCCATCAAGGCACGGTTTGCATCGTCATGCTCCAAGAACGGAATCAGCGATGCCGCTACGGAAACCACTTGGCCTGTTGCCACATCCATATATTGGATACGGTCGGGCGTTGCCATAATGGTTTCGCCTTTTTCGCGGCAGGTAATCAACTCGCCGGTCAGACGGCCGTCTGAATCCAGTTCGGCATTTGCCTGCGCAATCACATAACGGCCTTCTTCAATTGCCGACAGGTAATCGATTTCGTCGGTTACCTTGCCGTCCACCACACGGCGGTAGGGCGTTTCCAAAAAGCCGTAGTCGTTGGTGCGGGCGTATACCGACAGCGAGTTAATCAGGCCGATGTTCGGGCCTTCAGGAGTCTCAATCGGGCACACGCGGCCGTAATGGGTTGGGTGTACGTCGCGCACCTCGAAGCCTGCACGTTCGCGCGTCAAACCACCCGGGCCGAGCGCGGATACGCGGCGTTTGTGGGTAATTTCGGAAAGCGGGTTGGTTTGATCCATAAACTGGCTCAACTGGCTCGAACCGAAAAATTCTTTGATTGCTGCTGAAACAGGTTTGGCATTAATCAAATCGTGGGGCATCAGGTTTTCAGATTCAGCCTGATTCAACCGTTCTTTTACCGCACGTTCCACACGCGCCAAACCGCTGCGGAATTGGTTTTCGGTCAGCTCGCCAACCGAACGCACACGGCGGTTGCCCAAGTGGTCGATGTCATCCACTTCGCCATGACCGTTGCGCAATTCGACCAAAGTAGCAATCGAAGCCACAATATCTTCCACGCTCAAGACATAACCGCCTTTGTCGGCCGCGCCTGCAAAGGTTTGGTTGAGCAAACGGCCATACCAAGATTCGTTTTGGGCTTCGCTCAACTTTTGTTCGTAGGTTCGGGTATTGAATTTCATACGGCCTACGCGCGACAAATCGTAACTGTCTTCATTGAAGAACAATCGGTTGAACAACAGCTCCACAGCTTCTTCGGTAGGCGGTTCGCCCGGGCGCATCATGCGGTAAATAGCCACGCGCGCGGCCTGCTGATCGGCTGTTTCATCGGTACGCAGGGTGTTGGAAATATAACCGCCCTGATCCAGTTCATTGATATACAGGGTTTCGATTTTTTCCACGCCGTGGATATCGAATTTCGCCAACAGTTCTTCAGTGATTTCGTCGTTGGCCACTGCCAGCACTTCACCTGTATCCGGCACAATCAGATCTGCCGCCAGCACTTTTCCCAACAGGCCATCTGAATCCACATTCAGGCGGGTCAAACCTGCATTATTGATGTCGCGGATATTTTTGGCAGTGATACGCTTGCCTTGTGCCACCAAAACGTTACCGTCTTTATCGATAATATCGGTTTTAGCGGTTTCGCCTTTCAGACGGCCTACAACCAAATCTGTTTGAACACCGTCTTTCGAAAAATAGAAAGTCTCTTTGTCGTAAAAGGTATCCAGAATCTGCTCGTTGCTATATCCTAAGGCTTTCAGCAAAATTGTAACCGGCATTTTACGACGGCGGTCGATTCGGAAATACAGTAAATCTTTCGGATCAAATTCAAAATCCAACCATGATCCGCGGTAAGGAATAATACGGGCCGAGAACAACAGCTTGCCTGAAGAATGGGTTTTACCACGGTCATGTTCGAAAAACACGCCGGGAGAACGGTGAAGCTGAGACACAATCACGCGCTCAGTACCGTTAATAATGAAAGAGCCACTCGGCGTCATCAGTGGAATTTCGCCCATGTACACTTCATTTTCACGCACTTCTTTTACCGTCGGCTTGGAAGATTCCTTATCCAGAATCACCAAACGGATACGCGCGCGCAACGGAGCAGCATAAGTAATGCCGCGCAATTGACATTCGGGAATATCAAACAGCGGCTCACCCAATACATAATGCACAAATTCCAAACGGGCATAGCCGTTATGGCTCACAATCGGAAAAATGGAATTGAATGCGGCCTGCAAACCTTCATCATCGCGCTTATCAAACCCTTTTTCAGATTGTAGGAATTTGGAATACGAATCCAACTGGGTTGCCAGCAGGAAAGGGACTTCCAGCACATTATCACGCTTAGCAAAACTTTTGCGGATACGTTTTTTCTCGGTAAAAGAATAATTCATTGAAAACTCCAAAACAGGGAGACTTAAAATAAAATAATTAATCTATTTGAAAGCAATAAAAGCTTTCAGACGGCCAACAGATTTAAAAAAGAAATTTTTACTTTTATTTACCAAAATACTCAAATAAGATCGCAAATAAAAGTAAAAAATCAGATTTCGAAATTTTTAAAGCAAAATAAGGCTGGCAATACTTGCCAGCCTTTGTTCCCACAAAGGAATTATTTGATTTCGACTTTCGCGCCAGCTTCTTCCAATTGCTTCTGAATATCTTCGGCTTCAGCTTTAGATACACCTTCTTTAACTGTTTTAGGTGCCCCGTCAACCATGTCTTTAGCCTCTTTCAGACCCAAACCGGTAATGGCACGAACCACTTTAATTACGCCAACTTTTTGATCACCGGCAGAAGCCAAGATAACGTCAAACTCGGTTTTCTCTTCAGCAGCAGCACCCGCGGCAGCACCCGCAGGACCAGCCACGGCAACGGCAGCAGCAGATACACCGAATTTTTCTTCAAAAGCTTTAACCAGATCGTTCAATTCCATCACAGTCAAAGAACCAACAGCTTCCAAAATGTCTTCTTTAGTAATAGCCATGCTATTCAAACTCCAAATATTGTATAAAAATAAATCGGTTAAACAAAATCGTTACAGAATCAAGCAGCTTCTTCGCCTGCTTTTTTCTCTGCTAAAGCTGCCAACGCACGGGCAAAACCGGAAACCGGAGCCTGCATAACGAACAGCAATTTAGACAACAGCTCTTCACGGCTCGGAATAGAAGCCAACTCAGCAACCTGACCAGCATTCAGTACTTCGCCATTATAAGAACCGGCTTTAACAATGATTTTGTCGTCTTTTTTCGCGAATTGATGCAGCACTTTTGCAGCAGCAACAGCATCTTCTGACGCAGCATATACCAACGGACCAACCATCTGATCTGCCAATCCTGCGAAAGAAGTTCCTTCTACTGCGCGACGGGCCAATGTATTTTTCAGAACGCGCAAATATACGCCTTCTTTACGTGCATTGGCACGCAATTCCGTCATGCTGGCAACACTGATACCGCGATATTCGGCAACCACCAAAGTTTGGGCATTAGCAATTGCTGCACCAATCTCTTCAACAGCCACCTTCTTGGTTTCAATATTGAGACTCAAGGTCTACCTCCCACTGTTTAAAAACGGAATATTCAAACAAATATCCCACCAGCGCGGCAGGCCCTAAAAGACATTTCACAAGCAAAATACTTGATAACGTTTCAGGACTACCGTCTGCGTAGGGCAGTTACGATTAAATCTTGCGATCCCTACGGTCTTGGACATCTACTTAATCATTTTAAGTAGCCCAACTTTCAGACGACCTCTCCTAAATATGCAAGTATAGGCCGCCTGAAAAATCTATTTAACTGTTCACACTTGAAGCATCAACACGAATACCTAAACCCATTGTACTGCTAACCGCTACTTTTTTCAGATATTGCCCCTTAGCGGCAACAGGCTTAGCTTTTACAATCGCATCCAACAAAGCATCAAAATTTTCTTTTAATGCAGCCTCATCAAAAGAAGCACGTCCAATGGTAGCATGAACGATACCAGCCTTATCAGTACGATATTGAACCTGGCCGGCTTTGGCATTTTTAACAGCCTCAGCAACATTCGGCGTTACAGTACCGACTTTCGGATTAGGCATCAAACCGCGAGGGCCTAAAATTGTGCCCAACTGGCCAACAATTCTCATTGCATCAGGAGAGGCAATAACCACGTCGAAATCCAAGTTACCTTTTTTTACTTCTTCTGCCAGATCCTCAAAACCCACGATGTCAGCACCAGCCGCTTTTGCTGCTTCCGCATTTGCACCCTGAGTAAATACAGCCACACGAGTAGTTTTACCAGTACCTTTAGGTAAAACCACCGAACCACGAATTACTTGATCCGATTTACGAGGATCAACACCTAAATTAAAAGAGACATCTATAGATTCATCAAACTTAGCAGTTGCTGCCTTTTTCACCAATGCAATCGCTTCATCAATTGCATAAAATTTATTAGTCTCGACAGAAGAGCGCAATGCCTTCAAGCGTTTAGAAACCTTAGCCATTTATACAACACCCTCCACATCCAAGCCCATAGAACGAGCAGAACCTGCAATAGTACGCACCGCAGCATCCAAATCAGCTGCCGTCAAATCAGGTTCTTTGGTCTTTGCAATCTCTTCCAGCTGCGCACGAGTCACTTTACCCACTTTATTGGTTAAAGGATTTGAACTACCCTTTTGCAAGCCCGCCGCCTTTTTAAGCAAAATGGTTGCAGGAGGCGTTTTCATCACAAAAGTGAATGATTTATCTGCAAACGCAGTAATAACCACAGGAATTGGCAAACCAGGCTCCATACCCTGAGTTGCAGCATTAAATGCTTTACAAAATTCCATAATATTTAAACCACGCTGACCCAATGCAGGACCAACAGGAGGAGACGGATTGGCTTTACCTGCAGGAATTTGCAGTTTGATATAGCCTATAATTTTCTTTGCCACTTTGAAAGAACTCCTAAAAAACGGGTATAACGCGGATATTAAACCGCTTCCCAAACAACTACAATAAAGAACTTTAAATTCTAACGTACATTAAAAAATCTTTCAAGCAAATATACTTAAATTTTTTCAACCTGACCAAATTCGAGCTCTACCGGTGTCTCACGACCAAAAATCTGCACAGAAACACGCAACTTATTACGTTCGTAATTTACCTCATCCACCGAAGCATTGAAATCAGCAAACGGCCCCTCATTAATTCTTACCTGCTGCCCGACTTCAAACTCAACTTTCGGCTTAGGCTTCTCAACACCACTGTTTACCTGCTGCAAAATTGCATCCACTTCACGCTGAGAAATCGGCAAAGGCCGATTCGCCGTGCCTCCAATAAAACCAGAAACACGAGGCGTACTCTTTACCAAGTGCCAAGAGTCATCAGTCATTTCCATTTCTACCAGCACATAGCCCGGAAAAAATTTTCGTTCACTAATAGTCTTTCGGCCATTTTTAATATCAACAACCTCTTCTACCGGCACTAAAATTTGACCGAAATAATGCTCCATCGATTCCCGAGCAATACGCTCCTTCAATGTCTTCTGAACATTTTTTTCAAAGCCAGAGTACGCCTGAACCACATACCAATGCTTAGACATAATCAACCTTTCTTCAGTAGCACATCAAAAAACAACCACGAGATCGCAGTATCGACTAAATAAATAAAAGCCGACAGAACCGCAACAAAAATAATGACAAACATTGTCATCTTAGTTGCATCTTCTCGTGAAGGCCATACTACCTTCTTAAATTCACGATAAGAGTCGCGAAAATAAGCAAATAACCCCCTACTCTTATATTCATCGGTACTTTGACCCACCACCGAGAGAGTAGTTGATTTTTTCCGATCTTCTTGCGGCAAATGCTCTGTCATAGCAAACCTTAATCGTTAATAGTATTGAAGCTCTCAAATAAAATCTGAAAGGTATAATTTAAAATATATAAAAAATTAACCGACCTAAGGCCGGTTAATTTTTTATTTGGCAGGCCAGGAGGGTCTCGAACCCCCAACCCTCGGTTTTGGAGACCGATACTCTACCAATTGAGCTACTGGCCTCTAAATATCAAGCGATGACGTTGGAAACGACACCTGCACCTACGGTACGGCCGCCTTCGCGAATCGCAAAGCGCAAACCGTTTTCCATGGCAATCGGGGCAATCAGTTCAACCGTGATTTTCACGTT
>NZ_JBHCJY010000005.1:0-24052 GCF_041804105.1 Neisseria sp. | reverse complement strand
CGATGCCGAATTCTTTTGCGGCTCTACGAATCGTCCATCCTTGACGGAGTTTTTTGAGCACGAGTTGTTTGAAGTCTTGTGAATAGGCCATGGTGGAATTGTATCGAATAATATGTTTATTTGCTATAGTAGGTACGGTTAGCCCGCCAAAGCGGGCGTAACCGTACAGTTTACCGTGGCGTATATCAATCGTTGGGAAACACTGTCTGCGTACGGTTACGCCCGCTTCGGCGGGCTAACCGTACCTACTTTTGCGTGATATGAAACAGCGTGAAAACTGCGGCGGCTTCTGGGCTTCTGTATGGGGGACTCATCATGCGGACGTGATGTTGTACTGCGGTTTTGCCGTGCCGCCGGAAAAGTCGGCAGAAAATCGGCGGGGTTGGGCGAAACAATACCAAGGCCGTCTGAAAATCATGTTTTCAGACGGCCTTCTTTAATTTTCATGCAAACCTGCGGGGAGGCTTGAAACAAACAGCAAAATGTCAAACCGCTTACGGTGCGGGTTCGTCTGCCGCGTCTTCGCCTTTGCTGCGGATAATCAGCAGGGGCAGGTGGCTTTGGCGCATCACGGTTTCGGCGAAGCTGCCCATCAGCAGGTGCATCAGGCCGCTGCGGCCGTGAGTACCGAGCACGAGCAGTTCGGCACCGTTTTTGTCGGCGTAGTCCACCAGTTCCTGTGCCATTTCGCGCGCACCTTTGTTGGCGACCAGCAGGTGTTTGTTGATGTCGGAAACACCTAAGGCGCGGGCGCTTTCTTCCGCAGCATTAAGCACTTCGTTGCCCTGTGCGACGGCAGCGGCTTCGTAGCTGTCGTGTTGCAAGAATTCGGGGGCGAGCGCCATGTATTCGGCGGGGTTGGCAACGTGGACGAGCGTGAGCTTCGCATCGTTGCCGCGGGCGAGTTCGGCGGCGTGTTTCAGGGCGTTGAACGAGGTGTCGCTGCCGTCGACAGCTACAACGAGATGTTTGTACATGATGATTCTCCTTAAGTATCGGCGGTTTCCGGAATACCGCCTTTGTCAACGACCGCCGCGCTGTCCGCGCAACAGCCCCTTCACTTGAAGTATAATACGTCCGTACTGATTTGCCAGCTTTTTTTATTTGATTTTGACCTTCCGCAAGGCAGCATGATGTCTGAGAATACCGCTTCCCGCCGCTTTGGCGGCATTGCCCGTTTATACGGTGCGCCCGCTCTGGAAAAATTCGCCGCCGCCCATGTGTGCGTGGTGGGCGTAGGCGGGGTCGGTTCGTGGGCGGTGGAAGCGTTGGCACGCAGCGGCATTGGCCGTCTGACGCTGATTGATTTGGACAATGTGGCCGAGTCCAACGTCAACCGCCAACTCCACGCCTTAACCGACGACTTCGGCAAGGCAAAAGTTACCGCGCTGCATGAACGTGTTCTGCAAATCAATCCGGCCTGTCAAGTTACGGAAATCGAAGATTTTGTGACCGAAGAAAACCTGCCCGAGCTTTTCAGACGGCCTTTTGATTTCGTGATTGACGCGATCGATCAAATCCGTGTGAAAGCGGCGATGGCCGATTATTTCGTGCGGCACAAACAGCCGTTCGTGTTGAGCGGCGGCGCGGGCGGGCAGCGCAATCCCGCCCTGATCCAAACCGCCGATTTGAGCAAGGTAACCCACGACCCGCTGTTGGCCAACCTGCGCTATACCCTGCGCAAAAAATACGGTTTCCCGCGCGGCGGCGACAAAATGCGCGTGCCGTGCGTGTTTTCCACCGAAAACGTTACCCCGCCGCAAACCGCCGAAGCGTGTTCCGCCGACGGCGTTCCAGACGGCCTTAACGCCCCGCAGGGTTTATCGTGCGCGGGCTACGGCGCGAGCATGCTCGTTACCGCATCCTTCGGCCTGCATTGCGCCACGGCTGCGGTGGAGCATATTGCGGCACAGGCCGTCTGAAAATCATGGAACCGTGCCGATAATCTGCCGTTTGTTTTTTCAGACGGCCTAACCTTTTCCCGGACAATCATGAAAACAATACGCCTGCTTCCCATTGCCTTAATTGCGGCCGCTCTGCCTGCCGCCGCCGAACCGTTTGCGCAAATCCGCGATGCCGACGGCTATGCCTACATACGTGCCACGCCCGATACGAAAGGACGGATTGTTGCCAAAATGCCCAGCGGCGGATACGTTTATGCGCCCGAAGGCGACGGCGGCGATTTCCGTTCGGGACAATGGCAAACGGTGTATTACAGCGACACGAAAGGCTACATCAAGGAAGGCTGGATGCACGGCTCGCGCCTGAACAATATCGGCAGCCACCGCAAGATTCCCGTCAAAATCACGGCAGACGGTTTTTCCTGTATGCACAACGGCATCGGTTTGACCGTGAAAGTCGGTAAGTTCGATTACCGTGCGCACCGTCGGGATTTCCGCGACCGCAAAGGCGCAGTCCCGGCAGCGGCTGCAGAATTTCCGAGCATCGACGTTTATCGCGGCAAAACCGTGTTCGGTACGGACGGTCAAATGCCGACAACGCATTACCGCAGCATCACTTTTACCCGAAAAGGCCAAACGGTTGCCGTTGCGCCGGCGGCGTTCGAGCACCTGTTCAACCCGTATTTCGACAGCTTGTCCGAACTCCGGCACGGGAATGCCTGTTATTACCGCGCGGATGATGAAACGTTTTTCCTGTCTGCCCAAAACAGCGACGGTGCAGCCGTTTACAATGTACTGTTTGTGTTTGAAAAAGGCCGTCTGAAAAAGGTTTTGCCGATGCTTCACCCTGAGGCTTAACCCTTATGTGTAGGCTTGTGTTTGCATTTTGCAGGATGTGTCGGGCGGATTGAGGTGGCAGAGTTTGCAACCGTCATTCCCGCGCAGGCGGGAATTTATGGCTAACATTCACAAACGGATGAATAAACAAGATTGCTTCCATTCAAAGTTGGATTCCCGCCTGAGCGGGAATGACGGTATTGGATGTCATCAACGCATTATTTACACAGCCCCGAATCAACAGGCCGTCTGAAAAGCGGGCGGAAACCTGCCGTTAAGCTTTTGGTCTTTACACCTGTAACCTTTACATAAAACGCCAATCCGCCGTTTTTATAAACAACCACCCGCCGCCCCGTTCAGACGGCCTTACCATCCACAGAACCCCAAAACCATGCAAACCACTTTGTCCGCGCCGTCTGAAAATCCTGCCACCGTCGCCTACGTTTTCGGCCAGCCCGTTACCGACCTGCCGCAAGACCTGTTTATTCCGCCCGATGCGCTGAAAGTGGTGCTGGCGAGTTTTCAGGGGCCGCTGGATTTGCTGCTGTATCTCATCCGCAAGCAGAATATCGACGTGCTGGATATTCCGATGGTGAAAATCACCGAGCAATATCTGTCGTATATCGCGCAGATGCAGGAGCATCAATTTGATTTGGCGGCGGAATATCTGCTGATGGCGTCGGTGCTGATTGAAATCAAATCGCGGCTGCTGTTGCCGCAGCCGGAAAGCGTGGCCGACGAAGAAGCGGAAGACCCGCGCGCCGAACTGGTGCGCCGCCTGCTGGCTTACGAGCAGATGAAACTTGCGGCGCAGGGCTTGGACGCGCTGCCGCGTGCGGGACGCGATTTCGCCTGGGCTTATCTGCCGCTGGAAATCGCCGCCGAAGCCAAGCTGCCTGATGTGCTGGTGGCGGATTTGACGCAGGCTTGGCTGGGCATCCTTTCCCGCGCCAAACACAACCGCAGTCACGAAGTGGTGAAGGAAACCGTTTCCGTGCGCGCGCAGATGACATCGATTTTGCGCCGTCTGAACGAAAAAGGGTTTTGCTGTTTTTCAGAGCTTTTCAAGCCACAGCAAGGCGCGGTGTATGTGGTGGTGAACTTCATCGCATTGCTGGAGTTGGCAAAAGAAGGCTTGGTGCGGATTGTGCAGGAAACGGGTTTTGCCGAAATCGAAATCCACCTGAAAGACGCGGTGGCGGAAACGGCGAAAGAGGCCGTCTGAAATCCGGTTGCGGTTTTTTTGCACGGGTTCAAGCCGTTAAGCGGCGGATGCCTGCCGCGAAGGAGGTGTTAATTTGACGGCCGTCTGAAAAAATCCGTTCCGCATGGAACAAATCCGCACCAAAACACTCCAAAACAAAATCACTTCAAACAGATTGCGCATTCTTATGACTTCCCAAACCCCCATCATCCAATCGCTGCTCGACACCGATTTATACAAATTCACCATGTTGCAGGTGATTCTGCACCAATTTCCGCAAGCGCACGGCGTGTACGAATTCCGTTGCCGCAACAACGACGAAACCGTGTATCCGCTGGCCGAAATCCAAACCGAACTCGAACACGAAATCGATGCGCTCTGCACGCTCAGGTTCGCCCAAGACGAACTCGACTACCTGCGCAGCCTGCGGTTTATCAAAAGCGATTTCGTCGACTATCTCGAACTGTTCCAGCTCAAACGCCGTTTCGTCAACGTATCCACCGACAGCGAAGGCCGTCTGAACATCCGCATCGAAGGCCCGATGATACAGGCGATGTTTTTCGAAATTTACATCCTCGCCATCGTTAACGAACTCTATTTCCGCCGCCTCGAAACCCCCGAAGTATTGGCCGAAGGCGAACGCCGCCTGCAAGCCAAAGCAGGCCGTCTGAAAGAACTCGCCGCCCTGCAAAATCCCGACGAACCGCCGTTTCTCATCTCAGATTTCGGCACCCGCCGCCGCTACACGTTCGCCTGGCAGGAACACGTCGTCAAAACCCTGCACCAAGCCGCCCCCGACATCGTGCGCGGCACCAGCAACGTCTGCCTTGCCAAAAAACTCGGCATCACCCCCATCGGCACCATGGCGCACGAATTCCTGCAAGCCTTCCAAGCCCTCGATTTCCGCCTGCGCGATTTCCAAAAATCCGCCCTTGAAAGCTGGGTCAAAGAATACCGCGGCGACCTCGGCATCGCCCTTACCGACGTTGTCGGCATGGACGCATTCCTGCGCGACTTCGACCTCTACTTCGCCAAACTCTTCGACGGCCTGCGCCACGACAGCGGCGACCCCTATGCTTGGGGCGACAAAGCCCACGCCCACTACAAAAAGCTCAAAATCGACAGCCGCACCAAAATGCTCACCTTTTCAGACGGCCTCGACATCGAAAAATCATGGGCGCTGCACCAATACTTCAAAGACCGCTTCAAAACCAGCTTCGGCATCGGCACCAACCTCACCAACGACTTGGGCCACACCACGCTCAACATCGTTTTGAAATTAGTCGAATGCAACGGCCAATCCGTCGCCAAACTCTCCGACAGCCCCGGCAAAACCATGACCGACAACGACACCTTCCTCGCCTACCTGCGGCAGGTATTCCAAATACCGCAACCGTGAGTTAGGAAAGAAGTGTTGAGGCGTGCTGTAAGAATGACGTATTTCTGATGATGAGACGATTCAGTACAGTAAGCCGAACATAACACAAGGCCGTCTGAAAATATTTTCACACGGCCTAAATTCAATCATGTGAATACCAAATAGTTTTATAAATTAACTCTATAACGATAGTCTTACTAAGATATTGGAAGATTGGGTAGATTGTTTAGTTGCAGTATTTACCCACATCAGCATCAAAACGTTTAATCAGTGCTTCGCGGTTGTTGCGGGCGGTTTCGGCTGCTTGGCGGTTGAGACGGGCGGTTTGGCAGTTTTCTGCTTTTTGTTGGCGGTTTTGTTCTTCGATTTTCTTATTTTGTTCTTCGATTTTTTTGTTTTCGTCGGCAATTTTTTTGCTGAGTGCCTGTTGCTGTTCGGCGAGTGTGTTTCCGCCTTCGGAGCTTGGAGTTTCAACGGCGGGGGCGGCCGGTTTGGTCACGGAATGGGTACGGATGTTGACTGTGCTGCTGCGGGCAGGCTGAAGGTTGCGGGGGGCATCGGAATAGCTGTTGCCGCCGCGGCTGTTTTTCCATGTGTAAACATCGGCTGCGGGGAGGTGTGCGGTTAAGAGCAGGGCGGCAAGAGCCAGCAGTTTTGGGGTGTGCATGGTGTTTCCCGGATGGTGTGGTTGTAACGCGTGTATTTTACTTTTGCTTTGCCGGTTTGTCATGCTTATGTCGTAGTTTTTGTTTTTGACGTGATTGTTTTGTTGTTTTCTGGTTGTGTTCCGTCGGAGGTTGGAGGAGAGCGGGCAGGGCGTTTGTCCTGTCGGTGCGGTGGCGGATGTGTTACAATGCCGTGCATCTTGCACAAACTGATTGAAAGCCGAGCATTATGCGTATTGTTGAAAAAGCCTACACTTATGATGACGTTCTCTTGGTTCCCGCACATTCCCAAGTGCTGCCGAAAGACGTGAAACTCTCAACCCAGCTCACCCGCGGAATCTCGCTCAACGCTCCCTTACTTTCTGCCGCAATGGATACTGTTACCGAAGCCCGTTTGGCCATTTCCATGGCACAGGAAGGGGGAATCGGTATTATCCATAAGAATATGCCCGCCGAGCAGCAGGCGAGGGCGGTGGAAAAGGTAAAACGCCATGAAAGCGGTATTGTGAAAGATCCGATTAACATTGCGCCGACCATGCTGATTCGCGAACTTTTGGAGATGCTTTCTCAACGAAAACGCAAAATGTCCGGTTTGCCGGTGGTGGAAAACGGTAAAGTGGTGGGTTTGGTGACCAACCGCGACTTGCGTTTTGAAAAACAGCTCGACCAGCCGGTTTCCGCCATTATGACGCCGCGCAGCCGTTTGGTTACCGTGCCGGAAGGTACGAGTATCGAAGATGCTCGCGATGTGATGCACGAACACAAAGTCGAACGGGTGTTGGTTGTCAATGATGCCGACGAACTGAAGGGCTTGATTACGGTAAAAGACATTTTGAAAACCACCGAGTTTCCGAATGCCAGTAAAGACAGCGAAGGCCGTCTGCGCGTGGGCGCGGCGGTGGGGGTGGGTGCGGATACCGACGAGCGTGTGAAGGCTTTGGTGGCTGCGGGAGTGGATGTCATCGTGGTCGATACTGCACACGGACACAGCCAAGGTGTGCTTGACCGTGTGAAATGGGTCAAGGCCAACTTTCCGCAGGTTCAGGTTATCGGCGGCAATATCGCCACCGCCAAAGCCGCATTGGATTTGGCGGCAGCAGGTGCGGATGCGGTAAAAGTGGGTATCGGCCCGGGTTCGATTTGTACCACCCGTATCGTGGCCGGTGTAGGCGTACCGCAGTTGACGGCGGTTCATAATGTTTCCGAAGCCTTGAAAGGTACGGGTATTCCTGTGATTGCCGACGGAGGCATCCGTTTTTCCGGCGACATTGCCAAGGCTTTGGCCGCAGGCGCGGATACCGTGATGTTGGGCGGTATGCTGGCCGGTACGGAAGAAGCACCGGGGGAAATCGAACTTTACCAAGGTCGTGCCTATAAATCCTACCGCGGTATGGGCTCTCTGGGGGCGATGAGCCAAGGTTCGAGCGACCGCTATTTCCAAGACAAACAGGACAGCAGCGACAAATACGTTCCCGAAGGCATCGAAGGCCGCGTGCCGTTTAAAGGGCCGATTACTGCGATTATCCACCAGCTTCTCGGCGGTCTGCGTTCGAGCATGGGCTATTTGGGTTGCGCCAGCATCGCCGAAATGCACGAAAAGGCCGAGTTTGTGGAAATTACGGCGGCAGGTATGAACGAATCACATGTTCATGATGTGCAGATTACCAAAGAAGCGCCGAATTACCACCGTTAAGAAATTAGGCCGTCTGAAAAAGTTTTTCAGACGGCCTTTGCCGTTGCGGATGACCGAGGAAGAAAATACGGAAACCGCAACCAACAGAATGAAGCCTGCGGAAATGTTTTGAAAAAACTCCGGCCGATACCGTGTTTTCGGTATTGCCGCACTGGTCGGCAGTCGGGTGTTTTTCCGGATTTGCGCGGATAAATTTGTAGGTTATCGAAATCGGGTTCCCGTTTTCTTTATCCAAGTAGCTTCCTGTAATTTGACGTCCGTTAATTTTTTCTCTTTAAATCCGCAGGAAACACTCGTTTCAGACGGCATGAAACGGTATAATCGCTGAAATTTTGCTACAGATGTAAAAGGCCGTCTGAAAAACACCGGCGGCTAAGGATTTCTTTCCCTTCATTTCGATTTTGGAGAATACTCATGAGTACCATCGTTGACATCTTCGCCCGTGAAATTCTGGATTCGCGCGGCAACCCCACCGTCGAATGCGACGTATTGCTGGAAAGCGGTGTGATGGGGCGTGCGGCCGTGCCCAGCGGTGCGTCCACAGGCCAGAAAGAAGCACTCGAACTGCGCGACGGCGACAAAGCCCGTTATCTCGGCAAAGGCGTGTTGAAAGCCGTGGAACACGTCAACAACGAAATCGCCCAAGCCCTTATCGGCATCGATGCTTCCGAACAGAGCTATATCGACAAAATCATGATCGACCTCGACGGTACCGACAACAAAGGCCGCTTGGGTGCCAACGCTACTTTGGCCGTTTCCATGGCCGTTGCCCGTGCCGCAGCCGAAGATGCCGGACTGCCGCTTTACCGCTATCTGGGCGGTGCCGGCCCGATGGCCTTGCCCGTGCCGATGATGAACGTGATCAACGGCGGCGCACACGCAAACAACAGTCTGGATATTCAGGAATTCATGATTATGCCCGTGGGCGCGAAATCCTTCCGTGAAGCCCTGCGTTGCGGTGCGGAAATCTTCCATGCGCTGAAAAAACTGTGCGACAGCAAAGGTTTCCCGACCACGGTCGGCGACGAAGGCGGTTTCGCCCCCAATCTCGGCAGCCACGAAGAAGCCTTGCAGCTGATGCAGGAAGCCGTTGCCGCCGCAGGTTACAAAGCCGGCGAAGACGTATTGTTTGCGCTTGACTGCGCCTCCAGCGAATTCTACAAAGACGGCAAATACCATCTGTCCGCAGAAGGCCGTGCCTTTACCAGCGCAGAATTTGCAGACTATCTTGCAGGCTTGGCCGCAAAATACCCGATTGTTTCCATCGAAGACGGCATGGATGAAAACGACTGGGCCGGTTGGAAGCTGCTGACCGAAAAACTCGGCGGCAAAGTGCAGCTTGTCGGCGACGACCTGTTTGTGACCAACCCCAAAATCCTGGCCGAAGGCATCGAAAAAGGCGTGGCCAATGCCTTGTTGGTAAAAGTCAACCAAATCGGGACGTTGAGCGAAACACTCAAAGCCGTCGAGCTGGCCAAACGCAACCGCTACACCAGCGTGATGAGCCACCGTTCGGGCGAAACCGAAGATTCCACCATCGCCGATTTGGCCGTAGCCACCAACTGTATGCAGATTAAAACCGGTTCTCTATCCCGCTCCGACCGCATGGCCAAGTACAATCAGCTCCTGCGCATCGAAGAAGAACTAGCCGAAGCCGCATACTACCCCGGCAAAGCCGCGTTTTACCAACTGGGCAAATAAAGAAAGCAGCAATCAATGAAGTGGGTTACTCTGGTTTTAACCGTCGGATTGGTATGGTTCCAATACAGCCTTTGGGTTGCCAAAGGCGGTTGGAACGACATGCTCAAAACACAGGAGAAACTGGCTGTGCAAGATGAGAAAAACCAAACGCTCACTTTGCGCAACACCGCCCTTTCCGCCGAAGTCAACGACCTTGCGCACGGGCAGGAAGCCATCGCCGAAATCGCCCGTGTCGATTTGGGTTATATCCAAAACGGCGAAACCTATTACCGTTTTATCGAACGGCGCAGATAAGGTTCAGTATCAGCCGTTCAAAACAAAGGCCGTCTGAAAACTGTTTTCAGACGGCCTTTTATCGGCTGCGTTTTCCATACATTTGGCTTTGCCGTTGATTGCCGAATAGGGTGAATCGGTATGGGAGAGAATAAAATGAAAGAGCGGTGCTGATTTCCAAAAAGACAGGGCAGGAAAAGATAGGATAGGAAATAAACTGTAAAAACAAATGATGCATCCGGTAAAAACGGTATATACTGACCGTTATTTCCGTGCAGGCAGGAATCTATGTTTGAAATTCGATATGTTTTTACAAACAATTATTGATGAGTATTCAGGCCGGATTCCCGCCTACACGAAAATGGAGAAATAAAGTATTAACACAATATCCATACACAGTTTTGTAAAAACAAAGGCCGTCTGAAAAACCGTTTTCAGACGGCCTTTTGAACGGTGTATGGCCATAATGCGTTCGAATGGGTTGCTGATTTCCCGGCGAGAGATAAGCAATAAACCGATTATCGAAAACAGCGGCAGTATATTGATGTACTGCCACCATTTGTTCTACAGTTTTACAAGCTTGCTTTGGTGCCGGCTATCTCATTGCGGCATTGTTCCAAGGACACCGCTTCCAACTTCGGGCGTCCTACAAATGCCCCGAAACCCACGGATGCTTTGACGCATTGGATTTCATTCGGTTTGAACGGCAGTGTTACACTGCGGCGGACTTCCGTTTTGGCCGATATTTCGTGTTCACCCGGCGGTAGGTCGACAACCAGATAGCCGCCGTTGCGGATTATGCCGATTGGTGTATTGCCCGCATTTACGTTAAAACTGATTCCGGCACCTTTGATTGAGGATGTGCGGTACACATAAAGTCTGCTTTGCCCGTTGTCGGGCGCAGTCATCGAACCAAACGGACTTCCCGATGCGGCGCAGGCGGAAAGCAGTACGGCTGTGGCAGAGGCGGCTGCAAGGGTTTTTTTATGTTCATGACTATCCTTTTTGTAAAACAAATTGTTGGAAAACAGGGTGGTTTACGCCCAAAAAAACGTTTTCAGACGGCCTGTTGTCCAGCTTTTTACAGAACCTTACCCGCGGCGGGTGTCTGCCGTCGGCAGTGCCGGGAAAGGGTGGGGCGGGTTTCGGATGTTTTCGGGTGCGCCGAACCGCCTTAACATATCTTTCAGACGGCCTTGCTATAATACAGGCCGTCTGAAACCGATTACGAAAGCAGTTGAATACATGAAACCGATGTTCAAGAAAATTTCCGTTGCCGCACTGGTGTTGGCATTGGCGGCGTGCGGCAGCCATATGAAGCCGAAAGACGACGGGGCATGGCCAGAACGTGCGGATGTGGACGGTTTTGCCGCCGACGGCCGCCTGTCGGTTAAGGTGAACGAAAAAGGCTCTTATGCCAACTTCGACTGGACATATCAAAACCAAGTTCAGACCATCAATGTGAATACGCCGCTGGGCAATACCGTCGGCCAACTCTGTAAAGATGCCAAAGGTGTGTTGGCCGTTGATTCCAAAGGTAAAAAATATCAGGCAGGTACGGCGGAAGAGTTGAGCGAACGCCTGTTGGGTTATGCGTTGCCGGTGCAGCATCTGCATTTGTGGGCCAACGGCTACCGCGCGGAAGGCGGTTCGGCGCAGGTGCTGCCCGACGGCCGTCTGCAGCAGTACGGTTGGGTGATTTCACGCACCGTTACCAAAGAAGGCAAACCGCGTATGCTGCAACTGGAAAATCCAAAGCTGACATTGAAGCTGGTGTTCAGCGACATCGGTAAGGCCGATTCAGACGGCGGTGCGGAACAATGTGCCGCGCGGGGCGGATAATGGATGTCCCTGCCCGCGCCCACCCTTATCCTGCTCCGGCAAAGCTGAATCTGGATTTGCGTATTACCGGCCGACGTGCCGATGGCTATCATCTTCTGGAAAGCATTTTCTGCCTGATTGACTTGTGCGATACGGTTTGGCTGGCCGTGCGGAATGACGGCGAAATCATGCTGCATACACCCATCGAGGGGGTGCCGTCTGAAAACGACCTGACCGTGCGTGCGGCCAAATTACTGCAAAACCATACGGGTTGCGGCAAAGGCGTCGACATTTGGTTGGAGAAACGCATTCCGATGGGGGGCGGTTTGGGCGGTGGCAGTTCGGATGCAGCCACGGTTCTGATCGTTTTGAACGCATTATGGGGTTGCGGCCTGACACGGCAGCAGCTTATCCGCCTGGGCGTTCAGCTCGGTGCGGACGTGCCGTTTTTCATTTTCGGCAGAAATGCGTTTGCCAAAGGCATCGGCGAAGAGCTTCAGGTGTTTGATGTACCGGAACGCTGGTATGTGGTGGTGAAGCCGCCCGTGCATGTGGCAACGGCCAAAATATTTTCCCATCCCGGCTTGACGCGTGATTCAAAACCCAGCATAATGCCGTCTTTCCAAAACCTGCAACCGTTCCGCAATGATATGCAGGCGGTGGTGTTTCAGGAATATTCCGAGGTTTTGGCAGCCTTTGAAAAACTGTTGCCTTATGGCAAGCCCTTGATGACCGGTTCCGGTGCTTGTGTGTTTGCGGCATTCGACAGTAGCGAAGAGGCATACAATCTATTCCGGCAGATTTCGGAGGAATATCAGGCATACTGTGTGGAAGGCTTAGGCGTCCATCCTTTGTTTGATTTTCGGCCAGAGACTGCTGGGGAGTCGTCAAGCGGTTAAGACACTGGATTCTGAATCCAGCATGCGAAGGTTCGAATCCTTCCTCCCCAGCCAAATCCGAATTGTTGGGGAGTCGTCAAGCGGTTAAGACACTGGATTTTGATTCCAGCATGCGAAGGTTCGAATCCTTCCTCCCCAGCCACACCCTTTATTGGGGAGTCGTCAAGCGGTTAAGACACTGGATTTTGATTCCAGCATGCGAAGGTTCGAATCCTTCCTCCCCAGCCAAATACAGAGCGTACAAAAACAATTTGTACGCTCTGTTTTTTATTGAAGGCCGTCTGAAAGATTGCAGACGGCATCTTACTGGAAACGCTTTGTTTTAAGCTGCATCAGACGTATAATAACGCACCGAACAAATCCTTCCTGCAAAGGAGCATGAAAAATGTTTCCCAAGCAAAATCCTCATACAGAATCAGGTGAAGAAATGGCTGCATACGATAGTTTGATGGTGTTTACCGGCAATGCAAATCCCGATTTGGCACAACGGGTTGTCAAGCATTTGGGTATTACGTTGGGTAACGCTGACGTGAGCAAATTTTCAGACGGCGAAGTGGCCGTCGAACTTTTGGAAAACGTGCGCGGACGTGACGTATTCATTTTGCAGCCGACTTGTGCACCTACCAATGACAATCTGATGGAAGTGTTGACCATGGCCGATGCCCTCAAGCGCGCTTCCGCCGGCCGTATTACCGCCGCCATTCCGTATTTCGGTTATGCCCGCCAAGACCGCCGTCCGCGTTCCGTGCGCGTTCCGATTTCTGCCAAACTCGTGGCTAATATGCTGTATTCCGCAGGTATCGACCGTGTACTGACGGTTGATTTGCATGCCGACCAGATCCAAGGTTTTTTCGATATTCCCGTAGACAATATCTATGCGACTCCGATTCTTTTGAACGACATCAAACAACAGCGTATTGAAAACCTGACCGTCGTCAGCCCCGACATCGGCGGTGTCGTCCGTGCCCGTGCCGTTGCCAAAGCAATGGATGCGGATTTGGCGATTATCGACAAACGCCGCCCCAAGGCAAATGTGGCCGAAGTTATGAATATCATCGGCGATATTCAAGGCAGGAATTGTCTGATTGTGGATGATATGATTGATACTGCCAATACCTTGTGTAAGGCTGCTGCGGCTCTGAAAGAGCGCGGTGCGGCAGGTGTTTGGGCTTATGCAACCCATCCCGTGTTCTCAGGCGAGGCCGTATCTCGAATTGCGTCTTCCGCGCTGGATCAGGTGGTGGTTACCGATACGATTCCGTTATCGGAGGCTGCTAAAAAATGCGGCCGAATCCGTCAGGTTTCTATTGCGGGTTTATTGGCCGAAACCGTACGCCGCATCAGTAACGAAGAATCTGTGTCGTATCTTTTCAATGAAGATGCAATGACCGGCGGCGGGATGCTTCTACCCTGATAAAAAACAGGAAAACAAACATTTAACGGTTTTATACGGCATTGGTTTGTTGTATAATGCTGCCTGCTTTAATTCCGGCCGTTTCAGACGGCCGGTTTACCGTCCATCGTCCAAGCTGGTCGCGGCCCAAGACGATATTTTTTATTTAAACCGGAGTATTAAATTATGTCATACGAAATTCAAGCCACCCTTCGCGAAGATCAGGGCACTGGTGCGAGCCGCCGCCTGCGTCGCGAAGGCCAAACACCTGCTGTTCTGTATGGTGAAGGCCAAGAGCCTGTTGCCATCGCGGTTGACCACAAAACCGTTTACTATGCTTTGGAAAAAGAATCTTTCCATACTGCATTAATTAAACTGACTTTGAACGGCAAAACCCAAGACGTTATCGTGCGCGATTTCCAAATGCACCCTTTCCGCCAAATCGTACAGCATATCGACTTCCAAGTTGTCGATGCCAACAAACCGTTGCGCATCCGCGTGCCGTTGCATGTCGTGAATGCAGAAAATTCTCAAGCAGTAAAACTGCAGGGCGGGCGCGTATCTTTGCTGAACACTACTGTTGAAGTTACCGTACTGCCTTCTAAAATTCCCGCAGCGCTGGAGCTTGACTGTGCCTCCGTAGTTGCTGGTGACATCCTGCACATTTCCGATGTCAAATTGCCTGAAGGCGTAGAAAGCGTTGCTCTGAAACGTGGCGCCAACTTGGCTGTTGCAACCGTTACCGGTAAAAAACGTTAAGATTTCTGATTCGATTAAAAAGGCCGTCTGAAAAGTTTTCAGATGGCCTTTGTTTTATCATAAAAAAGATAAAATGTGGCCGATGTTTTATGAAGGTTTTTATTTACTTTTATGCTTAGAAAGGCTCAAAAGGACACGTTTTGATGTGTGTCCTTTTTTATATGAGGGGGAGCTTAGTTAAACAAAAAGTTATACCACCACTTCTTCTTTTTTCTTCGATGTTTTGGAGATGTTTTCTCGGTTAAGGCCGAACATCAGCAGCAGCGGACTGGCGACGAGTACGGAAGAGTAGATACCGAATACGATGCCGATGGTCAGTGCCATGGCGAAGCCGTGCAGGGCGGCTCCGCCAAAGATCAGCATGGAGAGTACCATGGCTTCGGTTGAGCCGTGGGTAATGGCGGTACGACTCATGGTGGCGGTAATGGCGTTATCAATCACTTGCGGTACGGTGTAACTGCGCATGTGCGGTTTGCGGAAGTTTTCGCGGATACGGTCGAATACCACAACCGATTCGTTAACAGAGTAACCGAGTACGGCCAGGATGCCGGCAAGCACGGTTAGTGAGAACTCCCATTGGAACAGAGCGAAGCAGCCGAGAATAATCACAATGTCGTGCATGTTGGCAATGATGGCGGAAACTGCAAAACGCCACTCGAAGCGCATGGAGAGGTAAACGATGATGCCGATAACCACCATGCCCAAGGCCAACAGGCCGTTTTCAACCAGTTCGTCGCCAACCTGTGGGCCGATGAATTCGACTTGGCGCAGGGTTACGTCGGGGGTTTCCTGCTTGAGCAGGTTCATGACGTTGTTGGACAGTTGGACGGAGGATACGCCTTCTTTGTTGGGCAGGCGTATCATGATGTGTTTGTTGGTACCCAGTGCCTGTACCTGCACTTCGCCCATGTTGAGCGTTTCGAGCTTTTCGCGGGTTTTGTTGACATCGGCTCCTTGGGCGTACTGTACTTCCATAACGGTACCGCCGGTAAATTCAACCGAAAAATTCAGGCCTTTGGTTACCAGAAAAAATACGGCGGCAATAAAGGTAACGAGCGAGATGAATGTGGTGAGCTTGCCGTAGCTCATAAACGGAATGTCGCGTTTGATTTTGAACAGTTCCATATTGTTTACTCCTTACCGGCGGGTTGGGTTTCGGGTTTCCATACCGAACCGATGGAAATATTTTGCAGTCCGCGGCGGCGGCCATACCACAGGTTGACCATGGCGCGGGAAACGACGACCGAAGAATACATTGATGTGAGAATGCCCAGACAATGCACTACGGCAAAGCCGCGCACGGGGCCCGAACCGAAAATCAGCAGGGCGATGCCGGCAATCAGCGAAGTGATGTTGGAATCGACGATGGTTGCCCAAGCGTGTTGGTAGCCGAGATTGATGGCTTGCTGGGGTGCGACGCCTGCGCGCAATTCTTCGCGGATACGTTCGTTAATCAAGACGTTGGAGTCGATTGCCATGCCGAGCGTGAGTGCGAGTGCCGCGATGCCGGGCAGGGTAAGCGTGGCCTGCATTGCAGACAATATGGCAATGAGAAACAGGATGTTGGCGGTTAGCGCGATGGTGGAAAACACGCCCATCAAACGGTAGTACACCACCATAAATAAGGCAACGGCGGCAAAGCCCCACAGCGTGGAGTTGAAACCTTTTTCGATGTTTTCTTTACCCAATGACGGGCCGATGGTGCGTTCTTCCACGATTTCCATCGGTGCGGCCAAAGAACCTGCGCGCAGCAGCAGGGAAGTATCGTTGGCTTCCGCAGTGGTCATGCTGCCGGTAATCTGTACACGGCCGCCGGTAATCGGGGCTTGAATTTGCGGCGCGGTAACGACTTCGGATTTACCTTGGTCGATGAGTACCATCGCCATGCGTTTGCCTACGTTTTGCGAAGTCAATTCGCCAAAGATGCTGCCACCCGGTCCGTCGAGATTAAGGTTTACGGAAGGGGCGCCACGGTCGTCGAAACCAGGTTGCGCGTCATTGATGTTGTCGCCGGTCAGTTCGACCTGTTTGCTAACGAGCGTAGGTTGGGGATGTTCGCCCGCGCTGTACAGCAATTCATAGCCGGTGGGTACATTGCCAGCCAACGCCGCCTGTACTTTGGCTGCATCGTCTTCCACCATACGCACTTCCAGCGTAGCGGTGCGGCCGATGATGTCCTTGGCTTTGGCGGTGTCTTGTACGCCGGGCAGTTGGACTACGATACGCTCCGCGCCGGCTTGCTGGATAACCGGTTCGGCCACGCCCAATTCGTTGACGCGGTTATGCAGGGTGTTGATGTTTTGTTTGACTGCATCGGTACGGATTTTGGTTACGGTCTGTTCGGGAAGGGAGAGAACGATATTGTTGCCTTCCGATGCCAAAGTCACGTCGGAGAAGATTTTTTGCAGTTCGGGCAGGGCTTTTGCCGCATCGGCAGGGTCTTGGAACGGCACGGTCAGGCTGTTGGCATTTTGCTGGATGGTACCGCTGCGGATTTTCAGACGGCGTAACTCCCTGCGGATGTCGCCCGCGTAACGCTCGAAGGTTTTCTGCATGGCCGCTTTCATATCGACCTGCATGGTGAAATGAACGCCGCCGCGGAGGTCAAGACCGAGAAACATCGGATTGGCTTTGATTTTGGCCATCCATTCGGGGCTGTCGGCCAGCAGGTTGAGCGCGGTAATGTAGCCTTCGCCTAATGTGTTTTCAATCACATCGCGGGCTTTGAGCTGGGTTTCCGCATCTTTGAAGCGGACTTTCAGCGAATTGTCGGCAACAAACATTCCGTCGGTAGGGATGTTGGCTGCCTGAAGTGCGGTGGCCACGCGGTTTTGGGTGGATTCGTTGATGATAATCGACTGGCGGTTGGTGGAAACCTGCACCGCAGGCGTTTCACCGAACAGGTTGGGCAGGGAATAGATAATGCCCAACACAATGGTGGCCGCAATCAGCAGGTATTTCCAAAGCGGGTAACGGTTCATGTCAAACCTTTGTTTTTATAAACTTTTATAAATGCAAACAGCCGCATCCCGACGGAGCGGCTTGGTGCGGAGCAGGGCGTTTATTCGACTTTAGAGGCAATGGCGTTGCGTTCCACTTCGACATCGACGCCGCGCGCGATTTCCACGGTGAAAAACTGTTCGCCGGCCTTTTTGACGGTGCCTTTGAAGCCGGATGCCAAAACCACTTTGTCGCCGGCTTTCAGAGCGGCAACCATTGCCTGGTGCGCTTTGAACTTTTTCTGCTGCGGGCGCATAATCAGAAAATAGAAAACCGCCATAATCAATACCAGCGGCGCAAACTGCGCCAACATATTCTGATCCATTTTCAATCCGTTCTCGAAATAATCAATCGTGCGGCGCACAAAACCGTTTGGCGTGCGCCCGTAAAGTAGGCTATTCTAAAGGGCGGTACGGATTTTTCCAAGCGTTTCCGTATTGATTAACCATATTTATCATCAAAAGCCGTCTGAAAACCGCCGCAGATTTCAGACGGCCTCACGGCACGACCACATGAGCGACATCATCCAACGCCTCCGTACCCGCCTGCGCTTGCTGCTGGGCAAAAATGCCCGTACCGCATGGGTTTCGCATCCCGTTTCCCTGCAGCACGAACCCGGCATGGGGCATCCCGAATCACCCGATCGCATCCGTGCCATAGAAGCCGAACTGCAAAGCCAGAATATTTGGCCGAAGCTGCAAAAGACGGAAGCGGCAGAAGTTACCGACAAACAGCTTGCCCTTGTTCATCCCCGCAGCTATCTGCGCTTTCTCGAATCGGTGCAGCCGCAGCAGGGAAAAATCTACCGCATCGACGACGATACCGTTATCAGCCACGGTTCGTTCGCCGCTGCCCGTTTTGCATCGGGCGCCGTAACCAAAGCCGTCGATATGGTAATGAAAAAAAAGGCATACAATGCCTTCTGCGCCGTCCGCCCGCCCGGCCACCATGCCCACACGGCCAAAGCAGGCGGGTTTTGTTTGGTCAACAATGCCGCCGTCGGCGTGATGCACGCCGTTGCCCGTTACCGTTTGCAGCGCATCGCCGTGATTGATTTCGACGTCCACCACGGCGACGGTACCGCCGAAATTTTTCAAAACGACCCGCGCATCCTGTTTTTCAACAGCTTTGAAACCGACCTGTTTCCCTTTCCCGAAAACAGCCTTGCCGCGCCGAATGCCGTTTTCCTGCCTTTTCCGACCGGTATCGGCAGCACAACTTTCCGCGAAGCCGTGCGCGAAAAATGGCTGCCCCGTTTGGCCGCGTTCAAGCCCGAACTGGTTTTGCTGTCTGCCGGATTCGACGCGCACCGCAACGACGAAACAGGCCGTCTGAACCTGCACGAAGCGGATTATGCGTGGCTGACCCACAAAATCATTCAGACGGCCTCTACCGCCGCAGGGCGCATCGTCTCCGTACTCGAAGGCGGTTACACGCTGGACAGTTTGGCCAAAAGCGCCGCCGCACACATCCACGTGCTTGCGGGGCTGGGCAAACCCCGATGCGCCACCGAGTATGAAGGCCGTCTGAAAACGGAAGGGCAGGGCGGGCGGTATTCCTGAAAACCAGGGCGTAATATTTTTGCGGATTTCTGTTTTAACAAAAGTGGCGGCATGCCTGTTATCGGTACATTTTGCGGCACAGCCTAACATTACAGGCGGATTTTTGAGAAAGTGCGGAAATTGCGTCACACCGATTTTAAAAATAAGTTAAAAGGCCGTCTGAACAGCGTTTCAGACGGCCCAATCCATTAAAATACACCGCAATTGTCCACCCTGTTTTTTGCCATGACCTGTCCGCTCTGTACTCCCGAAAACGAAGAAATCCTGCTGCAAACCGACAGTTTGCGCGTGATTGCCGTACACAACGAGGCCAACGCCCCTGCGTTTTGCCGCGTGGTTTGGAATGCGCACGTTGCCGAGATGACCGATTTGACCGCACCGCAGCGTACGGAATTGATGGACGCGGTGTACCGCGTCGAAGCCGCCATGCGCCAAGTGTTCCGGCCTGAGAAAATCAACCTTGCCAGCTTGGGCAACGTGGTACCGCACCTGCATTGGCACGTCATCGCCCGTTTTGAAAACGACGCCAATTTTCCCGCGCCGATTTGGGCTGCGGCGCAGCGCGAAGCAGGGATGGTTTTGCCGGACAACTGGCCGGAGCAGGTCAGGGCGCTGCTGGTATAAAAAACCGCCGTTGCGGATATTTTCAGACGGCCTTTGCACATGAATGTTTCAGGCCGTCTGAAAAAGAAAAATACAGCAGGCGGTTTTGCAAACCGCTGAATAGTTGAGATTACGACACTTTAAATCAAAAACACAAGGAAACTTTTATGACCTGGCAACCGACACGCCGCCGTTTTCTCCAAGCATCCGCAGCCGCAGCAGGCGCGGGTTTGCTGCAAGCCTGTACGGGTACATCATCGCCCGGTTCTTCATCCACCGACACTTCAAAAGCCACTACCGTGCAACCGAAAACCAATGTTCCCCACCACGGCAGCAACACCCTGCGCGTGGTCGCCCCGTCGGGATTCGCCGAGTCCCACGACCGTTCCAATGCGGGGCTGACCCGTCTGTATAACGCGGGTTTCACCATCGTCAACCAGCAGGCCGCGTTCCGCCGTTACCAGCGTTTCGCCGGCACGGATGCCGAGCGTTTGGCCGACTTTCAGGAAGTGGCCAACGGCCGTGCGCCCGCCCCGAAAGTATTGATGGGACTGCGCGGCGGTTACGGTGCTTCGCGGCTGTTGCCGCAAATCGATTTTGCTTCGCTCGGCGCGAAAATGCGCGAACGCGGAACGCTGTTTTTCGGTTTCAGCGACGTATGCGCCGTCCAGCTCGGCCTGCTGGCTAAGGGCAATATGATGAGTTTTGCCGGCCCGATGGTGTACAGCGAGTTCGGCAAACCGCAGCCGAGCGCATACACCATGGATTCGTTTATCCAAGGCACCACGCAGGCCAACCATACGATAAACGTTCCTGCTGTCCAGCGCGGCGACGTCGGTGCGGAAGGAACGCTTTGGGGCGGCAATCTGAGCGTGCTGGCTTCGCTGGCGGGCAGCCCCTATATGCCGAACATCGACGGCGGTATCCTGTTTATCGAAGACGTGAGCGAGCAGCCCTACCGCATCGAACGTATGCTCCACACGCTGCATATGGCCGGCATCCTGAAAAAACAGCGTGCCATCATTTTCGGCGATTTCCGCATGGGTACCATCCGTGATGCCTACGATCCGAACTACAATTTCAGTGCGGTGGTCAACCAAATCCAGCGCGTTACCCGCGTTCCCGTGTTGACCGGGTTTCCGTTCGGCCACATCGCCAACAAAGCCACTTTCCCCTTGGGCGCGCATGCCAAAATCCGCAGCGCGGGCAACGGCGGCTATTCGGTAACGTTCAGCGGCTATCCCACGCTCAATGCGTCCACCCTGTCGCTCGACACGCTCAAGCCGCAGGTGGCGCAGTATCAGACCATCATCGAAGAAACCGTAACGGAATAGAGCGGTTCACCCATCCGTTTTCAGATGGCCTTGGTTTTACCGGCAAAGGCCGTCTGAAAAACACAGTCAAAGCAGTAAACTAAAAAGCAGCTGCATTGTATGCTGCCCAAAATAGCGGCAATACGGCGAAATGTCCGCTTCATTGCCTAAAACAATTAAAAATACCAACTTAAGGAACACCCATGAAACCCGACAATCCTCAAACCTACGGTACCGTCAGCCGTTGTCTGCATTGGCTGATGGCTTTATGCTTCGTCGTCATGTTCGGCACCGCGCTGGCGTGGAACATCAACGAAGACTATTTCTCGCTGATGGGCATCCATAAAAACTGCGGCATCGCCCTGCTGGTGTTGGCGTTGGTGCGCTTCGTGTGGATGCACGTCAACCTGCGCCGCCGTCCGCAGCACAACATCATCGTCAAGCTCGGCCATATCGCCCTGTACCTGCTGATGATTGCCGTTCCCGCCGTCGGCCTGATCCGCAATATCGGCAAAGGCGCGCCCGACGGCAGCGGCGAAGTCGAATGGATGGTGCAGCTCGGCAACCAATGGCACGGAGAACTCGCCATCGCCTTGGGCATCCTGATACTCGGCCACATCGCCATGGCCGTTGTCCACCAAATCAAACGCGAAAAAATCATCAACCGTATGCTCGGTTGAGTATTCGGATAAACAGCAAAGGCCGTCTGAAAAGTTTTCAGACGGCCTTCGGTTTGTGTGCGGTTAAGCGCGTGAATGCCGTAACCGTAAGCTGAGTAGCGGGTTATATTAATTGGGCTGTATTTTGGTCATGCGTCGATGTCACCGATACCGTCATTCCAGCACGGACAGGAACCCATGGTTTATAACCACAGGTGTATGAATAAAAAAGTTTCTTGAATATGTAAGCATGATTCCCGCCTGCGCGGGAATGACGGTTGTTGACGATTGGTATAAAAATCCGCACGCTGAACACACACAGCTTTTTATTTAAGGACATCCGTAAAAAATATCGGTTATTTTCCGTATGTGATAAAGGCCGTCTGAAATGTTTTTCAGACGGCCTTTACGGTATCAAACGTCAGGTCGGGTTATTCCTGACTGTTTGCTTCGGTTGTTTCGGTTGCTTCGGTTGTTTCGGTTTCTTCGGTTGTTTCGGTTTCTTCGGCTTTTTCGGTTTTTGCCTTTTCCCAAGAGGCCTTCAGTTGTTTGAACGTAACCGTTTGCGATTTATCGGGTGTAAACGTGAATTTCGGTTTGCCGAAATTGAACTGTTTGACCGAAAAGTCAATATTAAACGCTTCTTTGCTGCCGTTGACCTGGGCATAAATGCGCTGGCCTTTCATGCGGCCTTTGCGGTCGAGATAGAAATCGGCAATCATCGGCGCGCCCAGCATTTTCTCGAACATATCGGCGGATTCCTTGCTGCTGCTTTCCAGGATTTTGCCGATCAGTTCACGGGTTTTGCCGTAATTTTCAGACGGCACGCCTGCTTCGGGCGATGCTTTTTGCAGACGCTCATATTCGGCTTGGAAATGTTTTTGGAACGAAGCATCGTAGGCTTTGAGGTTGGCCGCATCCATCTTCATGCTGATGCGGTATTTCGCGCCTACTTCACGGGCGAAACCGTCGAGCGGCATGGCTTTGAACTGTTCCGCAGGCAAATCGCCGTAGGCTTTGACGGATGCGACAAACAGCGCTTTCACCGCAGTTTTTACCGGATATTTTTCCGCATTCGGAATATCGCTCAATTCAAAACGCACAGGTTTGTCGGCAATCTGTTTGCCTGCTTCTGCGGGCAGGACGATGCCGGCCAAAGCTGCAACACTGGCGGGTGCTTCGACGGTCAGGCTCATGTCTTCCGCATCGATCAGCATCGGTATGCGGATATGGCCGCCTTCGTTACGCGCCTGATACGACAATTCGGGAATCGCTTCCAGTTTTTTGCGGCGCAAATCCAGCGCACCGTTGATTTTCAGACGGCCGTTGGACAGGTAGCGGCCGATACCGGAAAACTTGGAATCTCCCGCCAAGCCGTTTGCCGCAAGCACACCCAGCGGTTCGGAACCCTTGTTCGAGCTTTCTTCTTCCTGCTGTGCCCGTTCCAAATTGCTTTGCGCTTCGGCAACGGCGGCACGGCGCTGTTTTTTCGCCTTGATTTTTTTCGCTGCCGTGAGTTCCTGTTCGGCTTCTACTACTTTAGCTGCAGCTGCGGCTGCTGCGGCTGCTTCGGCTGCCGTCTGGACGGCACGTGCGGCCTCCGCTTCCAGCGCCGCTTCGGGCGCAAGCCCCTGTTCTTTGCTGCTGGTGAACACACGGCCTTCGGCAGCGTAGTTGTAGCTGTAATCTTTGGTCAGCATACGGTTCATGGAGATATTCACCATCTCGTGCGGCTGTTTGCCGTCCAAGCTGCTGCACGCGCTCAGGCCGAAAGCCGCGGCCAATAAAACCGGAATAATTTTTTTCATTTGAGGGTTCCTATCGGGAAAATTCATATCGGGAAAAACAGCGGTATTATCGGCGTATTCATTCCGTCTGAAAAGAGTGCCGACGGCATTTTTTATCGGTTTGCCGCATTTATTGTGATTCGGCGGAGGGTGACGGATGGGTATCCGGATAAACGGATCGGACAGTGCGTTATTGGACAGGTAAAGGCGTCTGAAAGATTTCAGACGGCCTCTCGCATCGCATCATCAAACCAGTTTGCTGTTAACCCAATCTACCACGCCGTTCAACACTTCGGGCAGTTTTGCGGCATCGGTACCGCCTGCCTGCGCCAAATCGGGACGGCCGCCGCCTTTGCCGCCGACCTGTTCTGCGGCGAATTTAACCAAATCTCCGGCTTTCACTTTGGCGGTCAAGGGTTTGGATACGCCGGCGCACAGGGAGACTTTGCCGTCGTTCACTGCGGCGAGCAGCACGACGGCGTTGTCGGCTTTGCCGGTCAGGTCGGTAACGATGTCGCGCAGTGCGCCTGCTTCGGCGTCGATTTGGGCAACGACGAGTTTGGCCGCGCCCAAATCTTTGGCATTGTCGAGCAGTTTTGCGCCT
>NZ_JBHCJY010000004.1:0-8093 GCF_041804105.1 Neisseria sp. | reverse complement strand
GCCCATTTCGCGCGGGATGGTGTGTTTGGGCTTGCCGCCTTCTTTCATGCCGCCGAAACCTTCGTCCCAGCCGGCAATGATTTGGCCGACACCCAGCGTGATGGTGAGCGGTTGGCGGCGGTCGAGGCTGGAGTCGAATTTGGTGCCGTCTTGCAGCCAGCCGGTGTAGTGTACGGTGATTTCTTTGCCTTTGACGGCTTCTTTGCCGCTGCCTTCCTGCAGGTCTTCGATAATCAGGCTCATGGTTTTTCCTTACTTTTGCGGTGGTTGGAGAAGGGATAAGGTTAACACAGTTTCGCAGGGCGGCACGTGGGGTGTGTTTTCAGACGGCCTTTTTGATTCGGCTGTGCAGCGTTGACACCTTGTTTTCCGTCATTCTCCCGCCCACGTTGCGTAAGGGTGCTTGCTCAGATACGCATTGGTGAATCTGCCGTCGGACGTAATTTTCGCGCCCAGTCAGTCGGGTTTGGCAAACGCGGCATCTTCGGACGGCAGTTCGATTTCGCTACCACCAACGGCGCGTTGTCGTCGGAATATTCGTCGATGGTGTAAAAAACCTTCGAATTCGACTTTATAGCGGCGTTTTTCCATCCTAAACGGACACATCGCTGCCATCATCGTTTGCCCGTGTTCCAGCGGGATTTCATATTCAAACTCACTGCGGCTCACATCAGCAATATAGCCTTTGATAGTCAGCCACGTCCAATTGTCGATAATGTGCACGCGGATGGTGCGCTCTTTGCAGTGTCGCTGGATAATGTGCCAGACAGCTTTATGGCAATCCAATCAACCCAAATGCCGCACGTAAATAAGCACTATCGTCATTCCAGCATAGGCAGGGATGACGATAGTTTTGCTTTTCAGGCAGCCTGAAACAATCATTTAATCTCAGTAATATAGGATTCTATTAAACCATTGCTGTTTTGGCGACACCCCAAACGATATGTTTTACCTGCTTGAAAATCGCCTGTTAAAGGTATGTTAATCTTTTCATGATTCATTTGACATTGCACTTCCACGCGATTTATTGGCGCAGCCAATTCAGCCGTTTCACCAAATTTGCCATTCCAACCGCGAATTGCCATATACGAACCACCCGCCCAACGCCAAAATTTCTGACTGGATTTACCTGTGATTTCAAAGCGCACACGATTGGCAGCAGTAGGCTGAGTGGTATGTTTGGGTTTTGACCAACCGCTTTGATAGCGCGTACCATCAGGCACTTCCCGCGCCACGATTTCAAAGCGATTATTGGCTTGGATATTGCAGAAAACCATATAGGTTTTGCCTGCCTGAAAATCGTGTTTGACCAAATCAGAACCACGTTTGGTTACATTTTGGCTCAAATGCCCAACGGCTTGCGTATATTCATGTTCGCATGCCACCAGCACGGATTTGGGTACGGGAGAAATATGGACGATTTTGTGTTCTTTGAATTTAGGCATAGGATAAGATGGCATAAAGTTGCCAGTCTCGTCATAAACGGAACCCACTACGGTAATGCTTTGTGATTTAGGAACACTCTTAACCGCCTGCCCGTTCAGATAGCTGGCTTCCGGACTTAACATAGAAGTCATAGAAGCCGAACACGCTGTCAATAAAACAATACTTAAACATAATAAGCTGATTTTTTTCACGATTTACTTTCCAAAATGATAAACCTATATATTATACAATTTAGTAAGTAATAACAGAATACAAACCACACGCCGCCGTTTTATCGGCATAACCGCCGCACTGTCCGCTAGTGCATTATTGCCAAGTGTACTGGGTAAAAGCAAACTTAAATCTTTGATTTAAATTTATGTTTTCCTTGGGTGCGAAAGCTGGGCTGAGACTGTATCATGATTTAAGGATTTTTGCGCACTTTGTGGGCATGGCAATAAAAAATTTATCAACGTGCAAAAAAGGCCGTAATCAGGCTCATGGTTTTTCCTTACTTTTGCGGTGGTTGGAGAAGGGATAAGGTTAACACAGTTTCGCAGGGCGGCACGCGGGGTGTTTTTTCAGACGGCCTTTTACCGTTTTTTTAATGATGCGGAAAAATCAAACCGCGCTATAATCGCTTGTTTTTATTTTTCAAAGAGCGTCATCACATGAATACCGCCGTCCTGTTCAAAAGCGCCGCCGCCCTTTCGTTTGCCCTGCTGTTGTCTGCCTGTCCGAGCGGCAATGCGCCGTCGCAGCCCGGTTCTTCCGCCACCGTTACTCCGCCGCCCAAACCGAAACCGCAGGCCGTTATCGGCTTGGCACTCGGCGGCGGCGCGTCGAAAGGGTTTGCCCATATCGGCATTATCAAGGTATTGAAAGAAAACGGGATTCCTGTGAAGGTGGTTACGGGCACATCGGCCGGTTCGATTGTCGGCAGCCTGTATGCTTCAGGAATGTCGCCCGACCGTTTGGAACTTGAGGCCGAAATTTTGGGCAAAACCGATTTGGTCGATTTAACCTTGTCCACCAGCGGTTTCATCAAAGGGCAGGCATTGGAAAACTACATCAACCGCAAAGTCGGCGGCCGCGCCATCCAGCAGTTTCCGATGAAGTTTGCCGCCGTCGCCACCGATTTCGAGAGCGGTAAAGCCGTGGCGTTCAACCGCGGCAATGCGGGGCAGGCCGTGCGCGCGTCGGCATCGATTCCCAATGTGTTCCAGCCGCCCGTTATCGGCGGACGGCGCTATGTGGACGGCGGACTGTCGCAGCCGGTACCCGTTACCGCAGCTAAAGGGCAAGGCGCGAATTTCGTCATCGCGGTCGATATTTCCGCGCGCCCCGGCAGAAACACCAAAGCGGGCTTTTTCTCGTATCTCGACCAAACGCTCAACATCATGAGCACTTCCGCGCTGCATGCGGAATTGGGCAAGGCCAACGTGGTCATCAAACCGGCGGTGCTGGATTTGGGTTCGGTGGGCGGTTTCGACCAGAAAGCCCGTGCCATCCGTTTGGGTGAAGAAGCCGCCCGCGCTGCGTTGCCGGAAATCAAAAAGAAACTGTCGGCTTACCGCTATTGACGGGCGGGGTTCTGCGCGGCAACAGGCCGTCTGAAAAACGTTTTTCAGACGGCCTTCATTTTGGGCCGTGGTTTGATTTTGCGTTGCACCGTCTTGATTCAAGCCGATTCTGCCGGTGGTACGGCCTTTCCGCCCTGCTGTATAATCCCCGTTTTAAAACAACCGATAAGGACACAAACCCATGCTCACGCCCGAACAGGTAAAAGCCATGATTGAAAACGCGGCACCGTGCGAACACGTCGAAGTGGAAGGCGACGGCCACCACTTTTTCGCCGTCATCGTTTCATCCGCATTCGAAGGCAAAGCCCGCCTTGCCCGCCACCGCCTGATTAAAGACGGCCTGAAAGCACAGCTCGCCAGCAACGAGCTGCACGCGTTGTCGATTTCCACCGCCGCCACCCCCGCGGAATGGGCGGCAAAACAGCCGTAACGTTCTGAAGCAGAGAAACGGCGAAACGGCGGAACGCTTTATGATGTTCCGCTTCGGCTTGCGGCAGAGCAGAGACCGTGAGCCGACCGGCTGAACATTCCGGCCGTGGTACTGCCATGCTGCTTACATTCAAGATAGATAAAGGCCGTCTGAAAATTATTCAGACGGCCTTTCATCTGCGGCATCCGGAATTCTGTAAACCGCGTCATACGGCGGTTTGGGCGTTACCGTGAACCGCCATCGGACGGCGGGTTGGGACGTGGGGGGAATGACGATGCCGCTGTTTTTATTTCGGGTTGCCGTATTCGTGCTGTGTCTGCCTTTGACTTTATCGGTGCGGGAGCGTCCATTTCCCGAAACCCGCAAAAGGCCGTCTGAAAAATTTTCAGACGGCCTTTTGCTGTGCAACGTTGTTTTCAGCAGCCGTTTTGCAGGTAATCCGTCAGCATTTCCAAAGCGAAATCCACCGCCTGTTTGCGCACGGCTTCGCGGTCCCCGTGGAACAGCGCGGTTTGTTCGGTATGGAAATCGGGGGCACACAGCCCGAACCATACCGTGCCGACGGGTTTTTCCGGCGTGCCGCCGTCGGGGCCGGCAATGCCCGAAATGCTCAGGGCGACGTGTGCACCGGAATGTTTCAGCGCACCGGCGGCCATTTCGCGCACGGTTTCGCGGCTGACCGCACCGTGCCGTACCAGCGTGGCGTTGTCCACGCCCAAAAGCCGCCGTTTGGCTTCGTTGCTGTACGTTACCCAGCTTTGGTGAAACCAGCGCGAACTGCCGGACAGCGATGTGAATGCGGCGGCGAGCAGGCCGCCGGTGCAGGATTCGGCGCAACTGACGGTTTGGCCGCGTTCGGTCAGGATGGCGGCGATTCGGGGGAGCAAGGGGTTCATGATGTGGTCTTTATCAGGGGAAAACGGAGACATGGAACGGGGTAACCGGAATTTTAAAGGGTGCGTACGACGGCGGTTGTTTCTGCACGGACGGGAATCCGCAGGGAATACGGAAAATGTTTTTTATTCAGCCGGTTGCGGAAAAACAGGTATGGATTCCCGCCTGCGCGGGAATGACTATACCGACCGCGAAAGACGAAGCCGCCCGAACGGGATACGGATTGCCATGTCCGCCGCTAAGGGGATGGCGGTTGTTATTTTCCGCACGGTTTGGGTTGGGCGAAATCGGGAGCGGTAAGGCCGTCTGAAAAAATGATTGCCGTTTTGTACTTGGAACGGGTTCGCCGTATCTGCCGCAGCGACAATCCGACGCCGTCTGAAATATGGCTGCCGTTTTGTACGGTTACGCCCGCTGGGGCGGGCTAACCGTACCTACTCGGTTTTGCAGTCGGTACATTCCTGAACTTGTCATAACGGGCGGCATCCGATGATGCGGGAATGTGATGCCGTCTGAAACACGGCTGCTGTTTTGTACGGTTACGCCCGCTGAGGCGGGCTAACCGTACCTACTTGGTTTTGCAGTCGGTACATTCCTGAACTTGTCATGGCGGGCGGCATCCGATGATGCGGGAATGTGATGCCGTCTGAAATATGGCTGCCGGTTTGTACGGTTACGCCCGCTGGGGCGGGCTAACCGTACCTACTTTAATGACGGTTGTTTCGGAATCGGTACGTATTCCGTGCTTTTCGGGGCGGGCGGCTGGGGTTTGACCACCACCACGCTTTCGCGGCTTGCGGTCAGCAGTTTGGCGGCGTTCTGCACGTCTTGCGCGGTGATTTTGTGCAGGCGGCGGCGCAGTTCGGCTTCGTCGGTGTATTTGAAGCCGCGCGTTTCCAGTTGGCCGATAATCGATGCTTGGGAGGTCATCGAGTCTTTGGCGTAGATTTCGGACGCGTCCATCTGGGTGCGGATGCGTTTCAGCTCTTCCTTGCCGACGCCGTTGTCGGCGATGTTTTTGATTTCCGCGCGGACGGCGGCGAGCAAATCCTGTTCCGACACGCCGTTGTTGGGCATGGCGAAGATGCTGAACAGCGGCATTTCGCGCGAGAGCATGTCGTAGTTGACGCCTATGCTGACCGCCGCCTGACTGCCGCGCACGAGGTTTTTATCCAGCCTGCTGGATGTGTTGCCGCTCAGGATTTCCGACAGGATGTCCAGCGCGTAAGGCACGGAGTCGGAAAGTTTTTCCAGTTTCGGCACGCGGTAGGAGAGCGCAATCAGCGGCTGGCGGGTAACGGCGGACGTGGTTTCCGCTTTGACCGGTTCGCGTTCGACGGTTTCGGCCAAACGGTTGCGTTCGGGCAGTTGTTTGGCGGGAATCGGGCCGAAGAGTTTGGAGGCCGTCTGAACGGTTTTGGCGGCATCCACGTCGCCCACCACCACCAAAACCGCGTTGTTCGGGGCATACCACTGTTTGTACCACGCGCGCAAATCGTCGGCTTTCAGGCCGTGCAGGTCGTCCATGTAGCCGATGATGGGCGCACGCAGCGGTGCGGCGGTGTAGCTGTTGAGATAAACGTGTTCCCACAGCTTTCCCGAGGCGTTGTCTTCGGTGCGCTGGCGGCGTTCTTCGCGTATCACGTTCATTTCATTGACAAAGTCCTTGTCGCTGAAATTCAGGTTCTGCATACGGTCGGCTTCGAGCTTCAACACTTCGGGCAGGTTTTTCGCCGCCACGTTTTCGAAATACACCGTTTCGTTGCGGTTGGTGTAGGCATTGTTCTGCCCGCCCAACGCGGCCACGCGGCGGCTGAATTCGCCGGCGGGTACGGACGGCGTGCCTTTGAACATCATGTGTTCGAGCGCGTGGCTCAGGCCGGTCTTGCCCTGCTGTTCGTCAACGCTGCCCACTCTGTACCAGAGCTGCGAAACCGCCACCGGCGCGCGACGGTCTTCTTTGACGATGACTTTCAGGCCGTTGGGCAGGGTTTGCGACAGCGTTTTCGACAACGCGGGCGCGGAAAGCGCGGCTAAAACAATCAGGGCTGCGGTACGTAACATAATCATTCCTGTGGTTGGACTGTATTCATGATAACGGTTCGCAGCAGCGGGGACAAGGATAAGGCCGTCTGAAAATACACCGGTTTTCAGACGGCCTTTACTTTTTGGCGCGCAAAGACAGTGCCTTGTCATTGCGGGCAAAGGCGGGAGATGCGGCGCGGGACTATATTGGAAACCGTGAACAACAGCATGTGAAGGAGCATGAAAATGCCGGGTTATCCTCAAGATATTTTACAAAACCGTTCGGTGGTCAAACACGGCAACTATGCCGTGATGGCGCGGTACTGTATTACTGGTTCAGACGGCAGGCAAACGGCAGGTCGATATATTTTCATAGGATATTTAAATGATTTCATCCTGTTTGGTTTGTTTCAAAAATTAACTTAATATTTTAGTTTTTAATAAAAAATAATGAAACACGGGGCAATATTGTTTGTCTTATCTAAAGTAAGTATATACCGGTAGGTGTACTTAAATTCGTGATTTTTAATTTTCATTATTTGGGAGATTGTCATGAAAGAATTGAATATGATGGGTTTGGAGCAGGTTTCCGGTGGGTGGTGGCCGTGGTATGTTCCCAAACGGCTGCCTAAACCTAAACGGCTTGTGAGATGGAATCCACATTAAAACCTGTCTTTTGCTATAGCCGACAATATTAGGCAACAAGGCCGTCTGAAAATATTTTTCAGACGGCCTTGTTACCGATGCAGCAGGTGTTAGGGGATTTCGTCTGCCAAGGCATCCAATTCCGCTTTTTGCGCGTCGGTCAGCTTGGCGATGCCGAGTACCAGCGACGCATTCGTCCAGCCGAAGCCGCCGGCGGGCACGTAGTCGAACACGGCGCCGACGTTGCCGTATTCCACATCGGTTTTGTGCGAGCCTTTGACCACGTTGAATTTTTCGGGAATCAGGCCGTTATATTCCACCGTGGCGCGGACAATCATCTGCACCCACGCATAGGCGGCTTCGTGCATTTCGCGCTCGAAACCGTAGCGTTGCAGCCCTTCCCAAATCAGAATCTGGTGCGGCGCCCAGCCGTAGGGGTAATCCCACTGGCGTTCGGGGCCGCGGATTTCGGCGGAAATCGGGGCGGTAGAGGCGATGCCCCCGGCGCACAGCAGCACGGCCAGTTGCGACTTAACCGTGCGCTCTGCCTGTTCTTGGCTGCACAGCCCCGCCCACAGCGGCAGCAGGTTGGTGGCGGAAACGAAGCGGTTTTGCGTTTTGGCGGCGGCGTTGTAGTCGTAAAACGTGCCGTCGGCTTCGTTCCACAGGTATTGCTGCACGGCATCGTAGCGCGCTTCGGCTTTGGCCTGCCAGCTCTCGGCGGTGTGCTGCGTACCGTTGTGCGCGAAGCCTTGCGGGAAGTAGTCGGCGATCAGGGCGGCGATATCGGTTTCGATGCGGTACATAATCGCGTTCAAATCGACGCAGGCGGTATCGGCGCATACGTCGTCGAGCCGCGTGGTGGTGTCGTGGCCGCTTTCGCGCATGGCGCGGTCGTGTACGAAGTAGCGGTCGAGGCCGGCATCGCGGATTTCGCCGGCATCGTAGGCGCGCTCCATCTCTTCGACGCTTACGCCGTGTTTGGCGGCGTATTGCTGCAAAATGAAGTTGAAATGGCCGGGTTCGGTTTCTTTCGGGCGGCCGCGGCCTTCGTCGAAATAGCGGTTGAGGCCGATGTCGGCGAAGAGGTG
>NZ_JBHCJY010000003.1:0-25803 GCF_041804105.1 Neisseria sp. | reverse complement strand
GCGTTGATGCCCTCGGCCGGATCAATCAGAATCAGCGCCACATCGGCTTCGCGCACGGCTCTCTGGCTGCGCTCGATGCCGATTCGCTCCACCACGTCGTCGGTTTCGCGCAAACCGGCGGTGTCGATGATGTGCACGGGCACGCCGTCGAGCGTGATTTGTTCGCGCACGGTGTCGCGCGTGGTGCCGGCGATGTCGGTAACGATGGCGATGTCGTCGCCCGCCAGCGCGTTGAGCAGGCTGGATTTGCCTACGTTCGGCGCGCCCACCAGCACCACGTTCATGCCTTCGCGCAAAATCGCGCCCTGCTCCGCACTGGCCAACACGGTTTTCAGACGGCCTTGAATGCCCGCCAGTTTGCCGCGCGCGTCGGCGGCTTCGAGAAAGTCGATTTCTTCTTCGGGAAAGTCCAACGTGGCTTCCACCAGCATCCTGAGCGTAATCAAATCATCGACAAGTTCATGAATATGCTGCGAAAACGCGCCTTTGAGCGAACGCAGGGCCATGCGCGCGGCGGATTGGCTGGACGCGTCAATCAAATCGGCCACGCTCTCGGCCTGCGCCAAATCGAGTTTGTTGTTAAGAAACGCGCGCTTGGTGAACTCGCCCGGTTCGGCCAGCCGCGCGCCCAGCTCCACGCAGCGCGCCAGCAGCATCTGCATCACCACCGGCCCGCCGTGGCCTTGCAGTTCCAGCACGTCTTCGCCCGTGAAACTGGCGGGCGCGGCGAAATACAGCATCAGGCCGTTGTCGATGGCAAGGCCGTCTGAATCGAGAAAATCGGTGTACAGAGCCACGCGCGGCTTGGGCGTTTTGCCGCCGCTGACGGCCTGCGCGAACGACAGCAAATCTTTGCCTGAAATGCGGACAACGCCCACACCGCCGCGCCCGGGGGCGGTGGCGATGGCGGCGATGGCGGGGCTTGGGTGGCGTGCGGGCAACATGGCTCGGCTTTCGTTTTCAGGATTTCGAATAGCAGGAATTATAGCAAAAGGCCGTCTGAAATTTTTTCAGACGGCCTTTTGCATATATTGGAAATGTGGTTAAGACATACCTATGCTGTGGGATTTTTCCCCTTGTTCGCGCTCCAGTTGACGTTGTCGTTCTTCCTGAAGCAGTTTGTTTTCGGCTATTTGCAGTTGCCGCATACTTTCCTCGATAGGAGTGTCAACTGCTTTTTGGAGGCTGAATTCGGCGGTAACCAAATCGGGCTGCTGATGGCCGATAAGGACGTTGTCGCCGTCGACATCGATTTTGGAAACACTGCGCATATTTTCGAATCTGCCGTAGGCGGCCATAGCGGCAGCAATGTTGTCGAGTTTGTCTTGGGGGTAGCGGATATTGTAGTAATCGCAGAATTTGGTAAAACATTCTTTACCGTTGACCATAATGGCTTCTGCTTGTGGGGAGAGGGAGTATGGGGACAATTCCTGCGCTTTTTCGGGCATGTCTTCCAGTCTTAAGGCCGGGGCGGCTTGGACGTATTGAGATTGGTTTTGCTGTCCGTCAGGGTTTGATTCCTGCTGTCGGTTTTCCGACATATTACGCCCCGGATCTTTATCGATAAGCTCGCGGGTTTTGTTATACATTTTCCCTACATCATTAAAGTATTTTTTGAGGTCGTTTATATATTCATTGGTATAGAGCGAAGGAGAGTGTATCAGTCTGTTGGCCAATATGCCGCTGTTGCCCAGCAGAGGCAGTCCCTTTTCGGCAGATATTTCCTGTTCGGATTTGGCTGCCAACAGATTTTTGAATTCCTTATCGGTAACATTGACGAATTTCAGACGGCCGGTATCGGCATACTCCATAGGGACGGTTTTACCGATTCCTTTCGGATCGAGCGTTATTTTGAATGCGGCATTGGCGGTATCAACCATTTGTTTCTTGACCCTGTCTTCGATTCTATCTGTGTTAGACGGGCCGCCTTCGAAGTCGAAATTGTCTTTGACCGGCGTGATTCTCAGATTGCGGATTTCCTTGCTGCCGTCGGGCTTGACGATGAATTGCAGTTTCTTAAGGTCTTCAGGTGTAACCGTTACCTGTGTCGAACCGAAGATAAAGGCGCGTTCGACATAGTCTCGGGTGTTGACACCTGTAAAGTATTGGGAAACGGATACAGTAAAACCTTTGTCTTTCTTAGGATTTGTTTTATAAAAATTATCTTTTAAATCAATGAATTCTTCTTTATAAATTATATTTCCAATTTCGTCAAAAGTATAAGGCCGGTCTCTTACCGGCAATTTTTTCTTAAAGAAATTTTCAAACAGTGCAAAGTTTGCGGCCGAAGCATACCTGCCTGCACCATTCTGCATATAATCAACCGCATCAATTCTGACGGGTGTTCGGGCGGCATCGGTTTTGGATGCTGCCATATGCTCCCGTTTGGGCGGTGTGGAGGAATTCCATAAGTAATGGGATAAAATTCTATCCACAGTTATTTCGGAAACTTTTAAAGATTTTTGATTTTCATTGATACCTGACATAAGTATGACTCCTTAAAAAAATAGGTTAAATTAAAAACAAGTTTGGATTAATTAATGTAATATGGCTGCCATAACACATCGCCACAATTATTCATTAACAATATTCTCGAAAAATCTGATTGATAGGTTTTTTCTTTGCTCTCATCCCATTGATACAATCCTGGAATGGTTTTTCTAAATTCTAAATAAAAATTACCTACACCAAAGTCTTCTATCCTAATGTCTTTAGGTATATGGTTTTCAGGGAAAACAGACAAACCGATCTCATTATGGGAAATCAATTTATTATTTTTAATCTTCGGTTCAGCTTCCTTTTTACTCAAAACCTTGCAGCAATCAGAGCCGTAAATGGTTGCACCGTTTTCATCGTAATCTCTACTAATCAGGGAAAAGCCTTTATTGCCGCTGTCCGCGATATAGCCGTTCAAATCATCAGGCTGTTTGACTTCCCTGTTCATATACTGTGCCAAAAATCCGCTATCCGCAGGATCTTTTTCTGCCAACAGCAGTTTGTCCCATTGCGCATTGGTATAGCCGTGCGTTGAAAACCATACGCTACAGGCTTTATGTTCCTTATTTCTTGTGCAGTCAGCTCCCGTATAATTGGTTTGCCCCTGAAGTTTGGTCGAGTCCGAACCGTAGGCTGTAACTTCCCCCAACAGCCTGCCCGCAAAACCGACCATCGCGTTCTGCTGCAATTCTTCGGGTTTGTAAAACTTCCTGTCCCGCCAGCAGTAGCCTGCTCTGAGTTTTTCCCGATATTCCTTTTCGGAAGTCCACATCGGTTTCGGGTCTTTGGCAATCAGATCATTCCAGTATTCGTATTTGTCGGGGAAATAATGCCCGTATGCGATGATTGCAATCGATACGGCGATAATCAGCATGACTAGGGCTATCGAACCGCCCAAAAACAGGAAAAAATATTTGAATATCTTTTTCAGCATAGAAGATGTTCCGGAAGATTACTTGGCCGTCTGAAGGCTATCTGAAAATTTTAATGTAGAGTAGGGGAATTCCATAAACCGGCAGGTATTTTCTTGGGCGTCGGATTTTGCCGGTTCGGGAATTTTGTATTTTGTCATTATGTACTCCTTGAATACCTATTCCAGTATCTCTAAAGCCGTCTGAAAAACAGCTTCCAGACGGCCTTGCCCAACTATCAAGCCTTCTTCACAAATTCCGATTTCAAATTCATCGCGCTGCCGTCGATTTTGCAGGCGATGTCGTGGTCGCCTTCCTGCAGGCGGATGCCTTTGACTTTGGTGCCTTGCTTAATCACCATCGAGCTGCCTTTTACTTTCAAATCCTTAATCAAAACAACGGTATCACCGTCGGCGAGCGGCGTACCGTTGGTGTCTTTTACGGTTGGGGATACGTCGGTTTCGTCGGCTGTGCCGGTCTGCCATTCATGGGCGCATTCGGGGCAGACGAGCTGGATGCCGTCTTCGTAGGTGTATTCGGAACCGCATTGCGGACAGGGTGGTAATGTCATGATATTTCCTTGGTTTTTCATTTAAAATACGCGGTGATTATATAACACCGCTTTGGGAAGCCCTCGATGACCGTTTGGCTGTTCGACCTCGATAATACGCTGCATCATGCCGATGCGGGAATTTTCAACATCATCAATCAGGCGATGACGGCCTATCTGGCAGGCCGTCTGAATGTGGCGCACGCGGTGGCTTCGCACGTCCGTCAGGATTACTGGCACCGTTACGGTGCGACGATGGCGGGGCTGCAAATCCACCATCCCGAAATTTCCATCGATGAGTTCCTGCGCGAATGCCATCCGCTCGATGCCGTATTGCCGGCTTTGGTGCCGGTGGAAGGTGTGGCCGAAACTTTAGGCCGTCTAAACGGTCGAAAAGCTGTGTTGACCAACGGCCCGTCGTTTTACGCGCAGGCTTTGCTCGAAGCGATGGGGCTGGCGGAATTTTTCGGGCATACCGTCGGTACCGACGATATGGGTTACCGCTGCAAACCCGACCGCGAAGCCTTTGTTTCGGCCTGCCGCATGGTGGGCGTTGCCCGTGCGCAGGCGTGTATTCTGGTGGACGACAGCGCCGACAATCTGCATGCGGTGAAAAAGTTTGGCATGAAAACGGTGTGGTTCGGGCAGAGTGCGCACGATTTGCCGTTTGTGGATTTTGCGGCGAGAGATATGGCTGCGCTGGCGGATTGGGCGGAAGAAAACGGGTTGGCCGTTCCTGCCTGCGGCTGACAACCGGAGCAGCCGTACGCACAGGCCGTCTGAAAACCGCCCTGCCCCGCCGATAAAAACCTGCCAAACACGGGCAAATTCATTAAAATGTGCGAAACCGTTTCACGACTACTTTATTAAGATAAGGAAAAGAAAATGCGCTATCTCCCCCTGATTCTTGCCGCAGCCCTGCTCGCAGGCTGCTCTTGGGAAACCTACCAAAACGCCGACGGCCGCACGTCGCTGCGCCAGAAATACGCGCCCGGCACGCCCGTGGTGTATCAGGACGGTTCGTATTCGCGCAATATGCGCTACAACCAATACCGTCCCGAACAGCGCGCCGTGTTGCCCGAATCGGGCAGCCACAGCGTGAGAGGCACCAGCTGGGGTAGCGGCGAAACGCCCGCGCAGCCATAAGGTTCGGCCGCCTGCTGCTGCGGCCGAAAACCATACGGAAAACCCGTCTGGTTTCGTTCCGTGCGGATTAGTCGGCACGGAAACCTTATCAGGCTGCACCGGCATCTTCCGAACCAAAACGACCATTACGCATCAGCGTATCCAAAAGGCCGTCTGAAAACCGTTCAGACGGCATTCCCGTATCCAACCTATCGAAAGAACCATCATGACCCAACCTCTGCACATCGTTATTCTCGCGGCCGGAAAAGGCACGCGCATGTATTCCAAAATGCCCAAAGTGCTGCACGAAATCGGCGGCGAACCGATGGTGGCGCGCGTTATCGACACCGCCAAAAGCCTCAACCCCCAAAGCATCTGCGTGGTTATCGGACACGGCAAAGAACAGGTTTTAGACAAAGTAAAACGCGACGTGGTTTGGGTGGAGCAAACCGAACAGCTCGGCACCGGCCACGCCGTCAAAATGGCCCTGCCGCACCTGCCGAAAGAAGGCCGCACGCTGGTGCTCTACGGCGATGTGCCGCTGACCGACACCGCCACTTTGGAAGCCCTCTTGGAAGCCGCCGGCGACGAAGTCGGCCTCTTGACCGACGTATTGGACAACCCGACCGGCTACGGCCGCATCATTCGCGAGAGTGAAAAAGTGGTGGCCATCGTCGAAGAAAAAGACGCAGATGCGGCGCAAAAAGCAGTCAAAGAAACCAATACCGGCATTCTCGTGCTGCCGAACGCCAAACTCGAAGGCTGGCTGGGCAGCCTCTCTAGCAACAACGCGCAGGGCGAATACTACCTGACCGACCTGATTGCACTGGCCAATTCAGACGGCATCGCCGTACATCCCGTACAAGTGCGCGCCTCGCATTTGGCCGCCGGCGTGAACAATAAAGTGCAACTTGCCGAACTCGAGCGCATTTTCCAAACCGAACAGGCGCAAGAATTATTAAGAGCAGGCGTTACCCTTCGCGATCCCGCCCGCTTCGATTTGAGAGGCCGTCTGAAACACGGGCAGGATGTAGTGATTGACGTGAACGTGGTGATCGAAGGCGATGTAGAACTCGGTGATGATGTAGAAATCGGTGCCAACTGCATGATTAAAAACGCCAAAATCGGTGCAGGTACCAAAATCGCCCCGTTTACCACCTTGGAAGACTGCGAAATCGGCGCATCCGCCGCCATCGGCCCCTACGCCCGCCTGCGTCCCGGCGCGAAACTGGCCGACGAAGTACACATCGGCAATTTCGTCGAAGTGAAAAACACCAGCATGGGACGCGGCAGCAAAGCCAACCACCTCACCTACTTGGGCGATGCCGAAATCGGCAGAAAAACCAACATCGGCGCAGGCACAATTACCGCCAACTACGACGGCGTGAACAAATACAAAACCGTCATCGGCGACGAAGTGCGCATCGGCTCCGACACCGTTTTGGTCGCCCCCGTAACCGTCGGCAACCGCGTCACCACAGGCGCAGGCAGCACAATTACCAAAAACTGCGCCGACGGCGAACTGGTACTGGCCCGCGCGCGGCAAACGGTTATCCAAGGCTGGGTAAGGCCGGAGAAAGAAAACAAAAATTAATCTGCTTATCGGTTTTCAGACGGCCTTAAATATTCCAAGGCCGTCTGAAAAAGATATTTTGTAAACCAAGGAGAACTTATGAAACGGAAACTTATCACAGCAATAACCGCAAGCCTGCTGCTTGCCGCCTGTTCCATACTGCCCGAAACAGATAAAGCCAATGAAAAACCTTATTTTACAGGCACTTGGTTATATTCCAACCAAACAGAAGATACTGTTGCCAGTAAAAAACTAACCCTTAAACAATCTGAAAATGTTGTTACCGGAACATGGCTTGAAGGAATTTCGACAGGTAGAGGAGGCAGCGGGAAAGTACAGGGGTATATCAAAGAAAATAAACTGTTTTTAAGCTACTGTTCAGATGAAGGAAATTGGTATCAACCCTGCCCTAAATACGAAAACAATAAAGGTTATTTTGTTATTGAAAACAATAAAATGATTGAATATTATCAAATAGGAGAGAAATATAGAAAGGGAGATGAGTTCATTTTAAACAACGCGGAGTTTTTAAAATAACAGAATCAATGCAAGACTTTGAATTTTCAACAATAACCAGAACATTCAACCGAACCTTATACTGACTATTGTTTCAGACGGCCTTAAATATCCGAGGCCGTCTGAAAAAGATATTTTCCAACCTAAAGGAGAACTTATGAAACGGAAACTTATCACAGCAATAACCGCAAGCCTGCTGCTTGCCGCCTGTCCTACTCCGCCGCCTCACCCGTAACCGCCGTGCCCAGCGCACTGTTTTCCGTTTGGCACAATATTTCCGGTTCGCCGCTGGTATCGTATTGGGCAGCAGAAGCGCAACGGAAAGAACACAGCGGAGAATAATTTTCAGACGGCCTCGGGCAACCTGCCCGCGGCCTTTTCTTTGCACAGAAGAAATAGGCTACAATACGCCCGTCAATCCATAATTTTTCCAAACCACAAGGAAACGCGAAAATGTTCAGCTTTTTCCGCCGTAAGAAAAAACAGGAAAACCAGGAACAGCAACCCGAACAGCCGTTAACTGCACCGGATCATTCCGACAACGGTATGCCTGTCGTCGAAGAAGGGCCTGCATCCGCCGATATGCTTGAAGCGGTGGAAGACGCTTTGGCGGCGGATTATTCGATGCTGTCGGAAAGCACGGCGATGTTTGAAGACGAAGACGATGCGGCGCGCGCCGAAGCGGAGCGTTTTGCGGAAAGGCCGTCTGAACGTCCAACCGGAGCGGCGGCGGTAGCGGAACAAAATGCGTATCGGCAACAGGCTGCACGGCCTGAAAAAATGCCGGAAACCGATACAGCGGCAATATCTGCCGAAACGGTAACAGCAACCGTCCGAACCGACGCAACCGAAATCAGGCCGCCTGAAACGCCTGCCGCAGATTCTGCCGACACACCGGCCGTTACTGCGCAAACGGAAGCCTTGCCTGTCGAAACGGTTATCGAACCTGAAACGGAAAAGCTGCCCGCCGAAACGGTTGCCGAAACCGAACCGCAACCGTCCCGCAACCTGTCTCCCGACACCCTGCCCGCCGTACAAACCGTACCGGCACAGGAACCGGTCAAGCTCGGCTGGGCCGCCCGTTTGAAACAGGGTTTGGCCAAGTCGCGCGACAACATGGCCAAATCGCTGGCGGGTGTGTTCGGCGGCGGACAAATCGACGAAGATTTGTACGAAGAACTGGAAACCGTGCTGATTACCAGCGACATGGGCATGGAAGCCACGGAATACCTGATGAAAGACGTGCGCAAGCGCGTGTCGCTGCGCGGCCTGAAGGACGGTACGGAACTGCGCGGGGCGTTGAAAGATGCGATTTACGACTTAATCAAACCTTTGGAGAAGCCGTTGCAACTGCCTGAAAACAAAGGCGAACCGTTCGTCATCATGCTGGCGGGCATCAACGGTGCGGGCAAAACCACTTCCATCGGCAAGTTGGCGAAGTATTTCCAATCGCAGGGCAAATCCGTTTTGCTGGCCGCGGGCGACACTTTCCGCGCGGCTGCCCGCGAGCAGCTTCAGGAATGGGGAGCGCGCAACAACGTTACCGTGATTTCTCAGGCCACAGGCGATTCGGCGGCGGTGTGTTTCGACGCGGTTCAGTCGGCCAAAGCCCGCGGTATCGACATTGTGCTGGCCGACACCGCAGGCCGCCTGCCCACGCAATTGCACCTGATGGAAGAGATCAAGAAGGTCAAACGCGTTTTACAGAAAGCCATGCCCGATGCGCCGCACGAAATCATCGTGGTATTGGATGCCAACATCGGCCAAAACGCCGTCAATCAGGTAAAAGCGTTTGACGACGCGCTGGGATTGACCGGCCTGATCGTAACCAAGCTCGACGGCACGGCCAAAGGCGGCATTCTCGCTGCGCTCGCTTCCGACCGCCCGATTCCCGTGCGCTATATCGGTGTGGGCGAAGGCATCGACGATTTGCGTCCCTTCGACGCACGCGCGTTTGTGGATGCGTTGATTGACTGATGTCCCGACACACAGGCCGTCTGAAAAATACGGTTGTTTACGGCGTATCCACCGATGAATTGATGATAGGCAAATACTGTGGATGTAAATACATTAAAGGCCGTCTGAAAAACATTTTTCAGACGGCCTTTTGTTTTAACCGTATTGATGTCGGGCGATGAATTCAGGTTTTATCCGTATTCGGAAATTTGAAAAACAAATACACCGAATCCGCCGGGAAACTCTGTTTTTTAATATTGAAAGCCGCCCGAAACCGTCATTCCCGCACAGGCGGGAATCCATCTTTGAATTTAAAGAAACCGTTTTTTATCCGGTTGCGAATGTTCGCTCCGGATTCCCGCCTACGTAGGAATGACGTTACTGATGCAGTCAACGCATTGCCCAAATTAGCCAAATACAGTTTTGTAAATTCGGGTTTCCACCGACATGGGAACGGTACAAAACGTTCCGCACCGCCGAATCCATCTGCCGTAATGACTGGTCAAAGCGTTTTCAGACGGCCTAACCTTTTTTGCCTTTCTTCACGCCTGCGGCCAAACGTGCGGCAACGTAATCCACCATCAAATCTCTCTTGTTCCAGAAAAAATCCTGCATTTTTTCCAACGAATAGATTTTGCGTACCATCAGCGGCAGGCCGTTGTGGATAATCGCGGCAATGTCGTTGTTTTGCGGCTCACTGTCCATCGCGGATTTAAGGTCGGTCTGCTGTTCGGCCAGATAAGCGTTGAGCTCCTTCACTACGCCGCCGTGGATTTCAAACTGTTTCAACATGGTTTTCCCTTTTTGTGTATCGGTTGTCGGAACCGGCAGCCAAACGCATACCGGCTGTTATATTTGCGGACGTTATTCTAACAAACTCCCCTGCCCATGACCTGTATCGGACGGTAATTTTCCTACTTACGGCCAAACCGCGGGCGGAATCTGTGCTGTTTATGAAACAGCAGGATTGTCCGAACCGAAAAACCGGCGGCAGACGCCCTCTTTGTAACAAGCCGGAAAATCGCAGGCGCGGCAACGGTAAAACAAAGCCACAGCGGGAAACAAACCGATTTGCTGTACAATAGCGCCGTTTGGTTTGAGGCCGTCTGAAAATGTATCTGTGGTTTAAATTTCTGCACGTTTTTTTCGTGATTTCATGGTTTGCCGGGCTGTTTTACCTGCCGAGGATTTATGTGAACTGGGCGCAGGTGGATGCGGCGGCGCAACCGGAAGAATACGCGCGTCTCGAAGGAATGGCCTTGCGGCTGTACCGCTTCATGACGCCGTTGGGGATAGGCGCGCTGGCATTCGGCTTGGCGATACCGTTCGCAACGGGTTGGTGGAATATGGGTTGGGTACACGTCAAAACACTTTGCGGCGTAGTGCTGGCGGTTTACCACCTGTATTGCCGCGTACTGCTGACGGCCTTTGTGGAACGGCGCAATGTCCGCAGCCACAAATGGTATCGGGTTTTTAACGAGATTCCCGTGCTGCTGATGATTGCCGCGCTGGTTATGGTGGTGTTCAAGCCGTTTTAGAAAAGTGGTTTTCCACACCAAAGGCCGTCTGAAAAGGTTTTCAGACGGCCTTTGCTTTGTAAAATTGTCGATAATACCGTGCTTATACACAAAATTATCCACAACGGTAAAATCGTCTGCAAGCCTTGTCAGACAACGTTTTGCGGGCTTCCTTCCACAAACTTTTCCACATTTTCCGCCAATATTTCAAACAGACGGTTGCTGGCTTCTTCGCTGCCCCAAGCCATATGCGGGGTAATGATGAGGTTGGGCAGGCGTGCCTTTAAAAGCGGATTGCCGTTTCGCGGCGGTTCTTCCGTCAAAACGTCGAAACCCGCACCGCCGATTTTTCCGTATTTGAGCGCGGCCACCAAGGCATTTTCATCCACCAATCCGCCGCGCCCGCAATTCACGATGATCGCTCCCGCTTTCATGTTTTGCAGTTCCGCTTCGCCAATCATGTTGCGCGTTTCATCGTTGAGCGGACAATGCAGCGACAATACGTCCGCCGTTTTGACGGCTTCGTCGAAAGAAACATAGCCTTCGCGTACGGCGGCAGCGTTTTTATGTTCGGCAAACACCACGTTCATCTTGAACGCGCGCGCATAATCCGCCAACGTTTCGCCGATATTGCCGCGTCCTAATACGGCCAGCGTTTTGCCGTTCAAATCGCGCATCGGCGCACCGAAATGACAGAAAAACGGCGATTTTTCCCACAAACCTGCAGCCACGTCGCGCTGGTAGGCAGGCAGGTTGCGCATCAGTGCAATCATCAGCATAAAGGCGTGTTCGGCCACCGATTCGTTACCGTAGGCACGGACGTTGCACACGGTAATGCCTGCGGCTTTGGCAGCCGCGGTATCGACGTTGTTGGTGCCTGTGGCGGCCAGCGCAATCAGTTTGTGCTGCGGATTGGCGGCGATGTGTCCGGCATTGATGACGACTTTGTTGGAAATCACGATGTCCGCACCGGCAATCCTGTCGGCGGTTTCTTCCGGCAAAGTTGCACCGTATTCGATGAGTTCGTGCGGGAAACTGAAACTAAACGGGCGTTTGACAATGGTATCGCGGTCGAGCACGACGACTTTGAGCGGGTTCATTTTGATTATCCTTTGCTATGAAAAATTTTTTAATGATAGCTTTCGACTAATATTGTTTGGGAAGAATCAATTTTATTCTTATCCGACAACATATTATGATTAAACCCTAAAAATCACAGGGTCTTTCAGACGGCCTTTTTGGGAATTATATCATGTTGAAAACATTTACTTTTGCTGTTTTACATTTTACGGTAGGTTTCACCGTTGCCTATCTGCTGACGGGTGATGTCGGTATTTCAAGCGCAGTCGCGTTGATTGAACCTGCGGTTAACACAGTGGTATTTTATTTTCACGAAAAAGCATGGAACCGCTTCGAGCGCAAAAAAGGATTGGAAACCCGGAAAATGGCGGTACCGCTGCATCAGGTGGTGGATTGCAGGTAAAACGGAATATGCGGACAGGCCGTCTGAAAATGTTTCAGACGGCCTGCTTTTTTATGCGGTAAGAACTTCCGCTGTATTGTCCGAACTGTTTTGCGACCGGTTCAGAAACCCGTAGCAAACGGGCAACTGGCGGGCAATCAGGTTGAGCTGTTGCCAAAGTACGCTGCTTTGACGGTTGTCGGGCAACTCCTGCTGTAATGTTTGGAGGCTGTTTTGGATTTCGTTTAATGCCGTCTGAAAAGTTTCAGACGGCATTGCATGGAGCTGTTCAAGCACATCCGCAATGCAGTGGGCGGTTTGATAGAAAATTTCGGCAAAACCGCCGCCGAAATCTTTTTCCATTTGGTTGCGGTATGCGCCGAGCGCGGAAATATAGCCGATAAGGGCGTAATTGGTTTTCAACAGGTTGAAACCGTCTTGCAGGCTTTCGCCGTATTTTTCCGGGTCGCTGCTCATATTGGACAGGGTGCTGCTGAGCGCGGCAGCGCGTTCGTTCATCTGACGGCGGACAACGCGGTAGGCAATGTCGTCGGTACTGCCGTTTTGCAGTTGCTCCAAGATTTTTCTCAGATACGCACCGCTGCCGGAAACGGCTTGGGCGGCGGTTTGGTTTAAAGTCAGGTAACGCCAGTCCGGCCACAGATAAGTAACGGCTGCCCAAGCAATCGCCGCGCCGATAAGGGTGTCAATGATGCGCCACGGAGTGGCGGTAAAAACATCGAAACCGGACAAAGACAGACTGGTAAGTGCCTGAACGGTAATAAAAAATGTGGAAAAACTGTATTTGTAGCTGCGGGTCAGGAAAAACAGGGTGGTCGAAGCGATGATGATCCAGAGTTTGGTTTCCACCGAAGGCGTAAAATAAGGCACGAGCGAACCGACCACCACGCCGACCACCGTACCTACAATACGTTGGTTCACCCTGCTTTTCGTTGCGGAATAGTTGGGCTGGCACACAAACAGAGTAGTCAGCAGAATCCAATACCCCGAATCAAGCCCGAACAGGTAGATAAACAGATAGATAATCAGACAGGCGCAGGTAACGGCGATTGACAGGCGCACGGCATGGCGGAACACCGAAGATTCGAAATTGAGCTGGCTTTTGACAGTTTGCAGCGTATATTTCAAACCGCCTTTTTCCTGCCCTGCAATACGGGCGTCTTCCGGTATGCCCGCCTCACCTTTACTGCCGCTGAGATGGCGCAACTGGTAATCGACGCCGGTAAGGTTGTCGATAAGCTGCTGCAAATGGTGGATTTCCGAACCGTTGCGGTTTAGTCCGTAAACGGCGAGCGATTGGCGGCAGCCTTCCATTGCGCGGCCAAGCCGTTTGCCGTAATCATAGTCTTTACCGCTGCGCAGGCTTTCGGCAACGTTCCGGCAGGCTTGGCCTTGCAGTTCGAGCAAACGGTGAATGCGGAAAATCAGGTCGGAATTTTTCAGTTTTTCCGCCAGTTCGCGATAATCGGCATGGGCGGAACTGATGCGTTCGTGAATATCCTGCACCACAAAATAATAACGCAGCATTTTTTGTGTGCGCGGATGGCGGTGCTGGCCGCGCATCCGGTAAAACAGCGCGTTACGGCAGCGGTTGAATGCGGCGGTAACGTCGGAATTGACCATTGCCAAATCGATTTGGCGGTTTTCCAGCCATTCCGCTTCATCGGGATCAAAAAAATCGGCTTTGGTTTCGAAATAACGGCCCATCGTTTCATATGCCGCCGCCACGCTTTCCTGAACCGGCCGGTGCGGAAAAATCATTTGGAAAAACAATACACTCAGGCTGTATATCAACGTACCGGACAAAATCAGCAGCGGCCCGGCATACCAAAGCGTGCCCGGCACGTGGGCAAGCGATGTGTAAACGGCCACTGCCAGCGTACCGAAGGCAAACGTGCGGTAACGCAGTCCTACGGCACCCAAAAGCGTGAAACAGAACGTCATCACCATCATCGCCGCCGCATACCAAAGCCCTTTGCCGAGCGTCATTTGTGCCGTTACCGATGCCAACGCAAACAGACACATCGACACGACGATGTTTTTCAGACGGCCTGTCAGGCGGTTGTCCAAATCCACCAATCCGCCTGCGATAATGCCCAATACCAAAGGCGTAATCAGTTCCGGTACATTGAAATGCCACACCAATGTAGACACGGTAAACGTGCTGCTCAGCACGGGCAATGCGGAAATAATGTAAGGCTTGAGCGGCGGCGTTCTCATGGCTGTGTTTTTTGCGTCATTATGGGGGGTTTCGGGAATTTTAGCAGGAACGGCAGGGTTTGGAAGCAGACCGTATATTTGCAGCCGGTTTGCAATTCGCCGCTTTCTTTTCCGGATGCAGACAAAACGGTGGAAACCTGTTGAAAGCGGTCTTTTATCCACCGCATTTTTCAGACGGCCTGATTTTATCCACAACCTTCCACACATCCGGACATCTGTTTTACACAGACTTTTTATCTTTTTAACTTACTGAAAAAAATAGGTTTTTAAAATTATCAACAAGATTGCCGAACGTTTCAACATCATAGTCTTTTTATTTTTTAAAATATAAATTTAATCGGTCTTGCTTTAAGCAAACAGCAATCGCAAAAGTATTTAAAAGCCTAGGGTTAAGGATTGTTAAAACCAACCAAACAGGGTAGAGTAACGCCCCACAACCAAAACGCTGGAAGGACAAACAATGAAAGGCAACATCGGCGTCATCGGTTTGGCCGTAATGGGTCAAAACCTGATTCTGAACATGAACGACAACGGTTTTAAAGTAGCGGCTTATAACCGTACCACATCCAAAGTAGACGATTTTCTCAACGGAGCCGCAAAAAATACCAATATTATCGGTGCCTATTCGTTGCAGGATTTGGTGGAAAAACTGGAAAAACCCAGAAAAATCATGTTGATGGTCAGAGCCGGCAGCGTAGTTGACGAATTTATCGGCCAGCTTGTGCCTTTACTTGAAGAAGGCGACATCATTATTGACGGCGGCAATGCCAATTATCCTGATTCGACACGCCGTGTCCGCGAGCTTGCAGCCAAAGGCATCCGTTTTATCGGAGCAGGTGTTTCCGGCGGTGAAGAAGGTGCAAGACGGGGGCCGTCGATTATGCCGGGCGGCGACGAATCCGCATGGCCTGCGGTACGGCCGATTTTCCAAGCAATTGCCGCCAAAACACCGCAAGGCGAACCCTGCTGCGATTGGGTCGGCAGGGACGGTTCCGGACATTTCGTCAAAATGGTACACAACGGCATTGAATACGGCGACATGCAGTTGATTTGTGAAGCCTACCAGTTTATGAAAGACGGTTTGGGATTGGATTATGACGAAATGCACGAAATTTTCGCTGCATGGAACAAAACCGAACTGGATTCCTATCTGATTGAAATTACTGCCGATATTTTAAAATTCAAAGACACCGACGGCAGTCCGTTGGTGGAAAAAATCCTGGATACGGCGGGTCAAAAGGGTACGGGAAAATGGACCGGCATTAACGCGCTGGATTTAGGCATCCCGTTGACCCTGATTTCCGAATCCGTATTTGCACGCTGTGTTTCCGCGTTTAAGGACCAACGCAGCGAAGCGGCAAAACTGTTCGATAAAACCATTAAACCTGTTGAAGGTAATAAAAAACAATGGGTTGAAGATTTACGTCAGGCCTTGCTTGCATCCAAAATTATTTCTTATGCACAAGGCTTCATGTTGATTCGTGAAGCAGGCGAAACCAATGATTGGGCGTTGAATTACGGCAATATCGCTATGCTTTGGAGGGAAGGCTGCATTATCCGCAGCGCATTTTTAGGCAATATCCGTGATGCTTATGAGACCAATCCGGACTTGGTGTTTCTCGGTGCAGACCCGTATTTCAAAAACATCTTGGAACAATGCCTGCCTGCTTGGCGACGGGTTGTGGCCAAAGCCATTGAAAGCGGTATCGCCATGCCCTGTATGGCATCGGCTATCACGTTCTTAGACGGTTATACTACCGAACGCCTGCCTGCCAACTTGTTGCAGGCGCAGCGTGATTATTTCGGTGCGCATACTTATGAACGTACCGACAAACCGCGCGGGGAGTTTTTCCATACCAATTGGACGGGAACCGGCGGCGATATTGCTTCAACCAAATACGATGTTTAAATTTTCCATTCAGTTTTAAAAACATAAGGCCGTCTGAAAACTTTCAGACGGCCTTATATTACAGAACATCCAATCTTGTTTTCAGACGGCCTGATTTTGCCTAAATCCTTACAAATCCAGTAAAATGGCCGTCTGAAAAATCGAAAGAAAAGAACATTATGGAAGCCGAATTGATCAACCAACTGAACAACACGCTTGATGATTTGGAACAGCGCAGCACCGATATCCGCGAATATATGGATTATCAGGGCAAAAAAGAGCGGCTTGAAGAAGTTGTCGGCCTTTCCGAAGACCCCGAACTTTGGAACGACCCCAAACGTGCACAGGAAATCGGTAAGGAACGCAAATTGTTGGAAGGCGTGGTGCTCACGCTCGACAATATTGCCAACGGTATCGAAGACAGCCGTATGCTGATTGAAATGACCGTGGAAGAAAACGATGCGGACGGTTTGGCTGCTGTTGAACAGGATGTCGCCAATCTGGAAAAACAGATGGCGGATTTGGAATTCAAGCGGATGTTTAACCAGCCGGCCGACCCGAACAACTGTTTTATCGACATTACCGCAGGTGCGGGCGGTACGGAAGCGGAAGATTGGGCGGGAATGCTGTTCCGCATGTACAGCCGTTATGCCGAGCGTAAAGGTTTCAAAGTGGAAATCCTTGAGGAAGACGACGGTGAAATCGCAGGTATCAACCGTGCCACCATCCGTTTGGAAGGCGAGTACGCTTACGGCTTGCTGCGTACCGAAACCGGCGTGCACCGTCTTGTGCGTTATTCGCCGTTTGATTCCAACAACAAACGCCATACTTCGTTTGCTTCGGTATTCGTGTATCCTGAGGTGGACGACAGTTTCGAAATCGAGATTAACCCTGCCGATTTGCGCACCGATACCTACCGTGCATCGGGTGCGGGTGGTCAGCACATCAATAAAACGGATTCTGCGGTGCGTATTACCCATTTGCCTACGGGCATTGTGGTGCAGTCGCAGAGCAGCCGTTCACAGCATGAAAACCGCCGCATCGTGATGGAAATGCTGCGTTCAAAACTGTTCGAACTGGAGATGCGCAAGCGCAACGAAGAAAAACAGGCATTGGAAGAAGGCAAGAGCGATGTGGGCTGGGGCAGCCAAATCCGTTCGTATGTATTGGATTCTTCAAGGATTAAGGATTTGCGTACCGGTTACGAAGTGGGCAATACCAAAGTCGTGCTTGACGGTGATTTGGACGGCTTTATCGAAGCCAGTTTGAAACAGGGTGTATAAAAACAGGCCGTCTGAAAACTTTTCAGACGGCCTGAATCATATGTCGGATTCTAAGGACACAATATCGATGATTTCTGCCTGTTTGCCTTGAATTTTAAACTTGATTTCATGTTTTGAGATATTCATTACATAAATCCGATCGGGAATATCCTGATAGGCCGGACGGGGATCTTGGGCGATGCTTTGGCTGATTAGGTTTTGCTCTGTAACGGAAAGTCGGGTTTTATTGATATGGTTTGCCCAAATCACATCGAGTTCTTCCGGTTTGCCGTTTACGAAACCGGCGGCGGCATCCGGTTTCGCTTCTGCAAACGGAATATAGGGCTTGATGTCGATAACGGGCGTACTGTCCAACAAATCTGCGCCGCTGCAAAAAATTTTCACGGGTTTCCCGCATTCAATCTTTTCGAGTTTGAGTAACGATAGACCCAGATGATTCGGGCGGTGGGGACTTCGGGTAGAAAATACGCCGGTTTTCTGTTTCCCCCCCAAGCGGGGCGGACGCACAAGTTGCGACCAGCCTTCTCCGATAACGCCGTGAAAAATAAAGCTGACCCAGATGTAATCGAAATGCTCCAATCCGCGTACGCTGTCGGCGGAAAACTGCGGGTTAAGCTCGATACATACTTCGGCTGCTGAAACCAAACCGGGTTGGCGGGCGATGCCGAATTTCTGTTTGTAAGGGGAGTGAACCACGGCGATGGTTTCAATCATATACTGCATGGATTTGTTCCGTAAAAGCTGTCTGAAAACTGTTTTTTGGGATTTTGTTGACAGAAAAATTTGAATTGGTCAGTGTCTGCCGTATAAGGCCGTCTGAAAAGTTTCAGACGGCCTTATACGGTTCAATTTGTAAACCGCTTTTAAACAGTTTCGGGCTTTTATCTTTGTTATAATACGAAATCGGTTTATATAAAGGCTTTCGCCATGATTATTGTATCAATTGATGTGGATGCTCAAAAAACGTTTTCTCCATTATGCCCGAATGAATTGCCGGTTAACGAAGGAGATACGATTGTAGCAGAGCTGAATGCCCAAGCGGCATTGGCGGATTTTCGTGTAATGACGAAAGATGCGCACAGTCCGTCGGCAAAATGGTTGGTACAGAATCCCGAAGAAATGTTGAAGCCGACCGGTTTGAAAGAAGCCGATATTACTTGGGTATCGCATGCGATTGTCGGCAGCAGAGGTTACGAATTGCTCGACGGTTTGCCTTTAGCGCAAGATTATGATTATTGCGTATGGAAAGGCGTTGACCCTGAATTCCATCCTTATGGCGCGTGTTACCACGATATTTCGGAAAAACTCAGTACGGGTTTGATTGAATGGTTGCAGTCAAAAGGAGCTACCTTAATTATTGTGGGCGGATTGGCTACCGACTATTGTGTAAAATCAACGGTGCTGCAGCTTTTAAAAGGCGGAAACTGGAAAGTTGTGGTAAATGCTTCGGCATGCAGAGGAATTGATCCAGAAACAGTAGAAGCTGCGTGGAACGAAATGTACGAATCCGGGGCGATTGTACTTGAAAATGCCCAAGAAATTGATAAATTTATTAAAAATCAAAAAGTTAATTTTTGATGTTTCATGTGAAACATAAAGTTCATGAAAATACTGCTTGTCCGCTTATCGAGTATGGGGGATTTAATCCATACCTTGCCTGCTGTTGAAGACCTATCCAAAAATCGTTCCGATATAGAGCTTCATTGGTTATGCGAAACAGGGTTTTCCGATATTGCCCGTCTACATCCTTTTGTGAAAAAAATACATGAGATGGGTTGGCGTAAGTGGCGTAAACATTTGGGCAAGTCGGAAACTTGGCATGAGATAGGCCGTCTGAAAACAAGATTGGATCAAGAGAGATTTGACTTTGTGCTTGACAGCCAAAGTCTGATAAAAAGCGCAATATTTGCAAAAATGGCCAATGCGCCCGTTTTTGGTTTGGATAGGCAGTCTGCGCGTGAACCTTTGGCTTCCTTGTGTTATCGGGAAAAGTTTAATGTGCCGAAGGGTAAAAACGCAGTATGGCGTAACCGTGAATTGTTTGCTCAAGTGTTCGGTTATCAGATGCCATCTGAAATGAATTTCGGTTTGAATGTTCCCAATGAAGGATATTTAAACGGTTTGCCAGCTCAATATTTCGTAGCTTTGCATGCCACCAGTCGTGACAGTAAATTATGGCCGTTGGAGAATTGGTTGGCACTTTTGCAAAAGCTGTACGAAGATACGGGTAATCTAATATATCTTCCATGGGGAAATGATACGGAAAGGCAACGTGCTGAAGAAATTGCTGCAAAATTTCCATTTGCAAAAGTATGCGGAAGAATGAATCTGTTGCAGGCGGCTTATCTGTTGGATAATGCTTGTGGCGTGGTCGGCGTGGATACCGGTTTGCTGCATTTGGCCAATGCATTCGATAAGCCCTTGGTAGGAATTTATACGGATACCGATCCGGTAAAAACCGGTGTACAACCGTCGAAGTGGGCTGTAAATTTAGGCAATATCGGCCAAATTCCGAGGGTGGACGAGGTGTTCGAGCAGTTAAAGAAATCGATAGCAGTAAAAAACGGTACGGTCTGATTTCAAAATAATATTTCAGACGGCCTTATAGTTATGTGCTGTTTCAGGAGGGTTTATGAAAGTATTGGTTGCGGTAAAGCGCGTGGTGGACTACAACGTAAAAGTCAGAGTAAAAGCTGACGGTTCTGATGTGGATATCGACAATGTGAAAATGGCGATGAATCCGTTTGACGAAATAGCAGTTGAAGAAGCTGTGCGTTTAAAAGAAGCAGGTAAAGTGTCTGAAATTATAGCAGTATCTTTAGGCAGTAAAAAATGTGAAGAGACTTTGCGGACAGCTTTGGCTATGGGTGCAGATCGTGCAATACATGTTGAAACCGACCATAAACTCGAACCGTTGACGGTGGCAAAGGTCTTGAAAAAAGTAGCGGAAAAAGAGAATCCGCAGTTACTGTTTTTAGGCAAACAGGCAATTGATAACGATGCAAACCAAACGGCACAAATGCTTGCAGCCCTTTTGAATGCACCGCAGGCAACTTTTGCTTTTAAAATTGATTTATCAGATAACGAAGTGACGGTAAAGCGTGAAATAGACGGTGGTGAAGAAACAGTTGCTTTGACATTCCCTGCCGTAATCAGTACGGATTTGCGGTTGAACGAACCGCGTTTTGTAAAACTGCCTAATATTATGGCAGCTAAGAAAAAACCGTTGGAAAAAATCAGCCCCGAAGACTTGGGTATAGATACTATGCCGCGTTTGCAGGTGTTGAAAGTGTCGGAACCCAAGCCCCGCCAGGCTGGTGTAAAACTTACGGATGTAGTCGAATTGGTTGATAAACTGCGCAATGAAGCAAAAGTAATTTGAAGGGCTGGAAAATGACTATTTTGATTGTGGCAGAACACGATAATAAGCAGCTTAATCCTGCTACCTTACATGCTGTAACAGCTGCAGCAGGTTTAGGAGAAATTCATATTTTAGTAGTCGGTAGTAATATGATTCAGGTAGTGGAAAGTGCTGCTAAAATAAAAGGAGTTTCAAAAGTATTGGCAGCCGATGCCGCTCATTTTTCAGACGGCCTTGCAGAGGAAATTGCCCCGTTGATGGTGAAATTGGCTACTGATTACTGTTATATTGTCTCAACAGCAACAGCTTTCGGTAAAAATCTGATGCCAAGGGTTGCGGCATTATTGGATGTTCCGCAGATTTCCGATGTAACGGAAATTGTGGATGACAAAACATTTGTTCATCCGATTTATGCAGGAAACGTATTTGAAACGGTGCAGTATAACGGAGACAAATTGGTATTAACTTTCCGGTCGACTGCTTTTGATGCAGCGGATGTGGAAGGTGGAAATGCGGAAATCGTAAATGTAGAAATTACCGAAGCACAAAATATCAGTAGATTGGTCGAACGTAAATTGATACAGTCGGATCGTCCCGAGTTGACTCAGGCAAGTATCGTGGTATCCGGTGGGCGCGCACTGGGAAGTGCGGAACAGTTTAGTTCGGTGTTGACTCCGTTGGCCGATGCATTGGGCGGCGCTGCGATTGGTGCAACCCGTGCAGCAGTAGATGCAGATTATGCACCCAATGATTACCAAGTCGGACAAACCGGTAAAGTGGTTGCACCGCAGCTTTATGTTGCCGTAGGCATTTCAGGTGCAATCCAACACACAGCGGGTATGCAGGATAGCAGGGTTATCGTAGCGATTAATAAAGATCCTGATGCAGCTATTTTCAACATTGCCGATTACGGTATTGTCGGTGATTTGTTTGAAGTAGTTCCTAAATTGACTGCTGCATTGAAAAACTAAAAATCTGTTTCACATGAAACTGAAAACTTTGCTTTTCAAAAAAAGAGGGCAAAGTTTTCTTTTTGGTAAGACATATTTTACGATTAATGCGTTAAACAATTTTTGGAAAATAGAATAGAGTGGATGCAGAGAAGTTTTAATGAATACTTATCGAACACTTTTAGCAGAGTCCCAAGGAGAATTCAAAGATAAAGGCAGCCGGTTTATTGCCTATGCCTATCCGGTTCAAACTGCCGTTGCCGTAAAAACTTATGTAGAAAATTTACGGCAGCAGCATCACAAAGCCCGACATTGGTGTTATGCCTACCGTTTGGGGACAGACGGTACACAATTCCGTGCCAATGATGACGGTGAACCTTCGGGTAGCGCGGGACGGCCGATTTTGGGGCAGATTGATTCCTTCTGTGTAACCGATGTTCTGATTGTTGTCGTCCGATATTTTGGAGGCACACTTTTGGGTGTACCTGGTCTCATCCATGCTTATAAGAACGCAGCCCAACTTGCATTACGATCTGCCGAAATTATTGAAAAAAACATTGAAAAAACAGTCTATCTACGTTGTACTTATCCGCATTTGAGTGAGGTGCTTAGAATTGCAAAACAGCATCACGTGGAAATCTTAGAACAGGATTTACAACTAGATTGCCGCCTTACCTTTCGTGTACCGTTATCAGTCTATCCGGTTTGTCTTACCGTGTGGCAGGAAACCCACTCGATAGAAGTGTCCGATGAACCGTTTTGCATGTAAAGCTTTTTGTCCTATGCCGTCTGAAAAAATATCGGAATGAAACAAACATTGAGCAGTAGTCAGTAAGGATATGGAATGATTCAGGCCGTCTGAAAACATTTTTCAGACAGCCTTCCGTTTAATCTGCCTCAAAAAGAAAACACACGTTACAATACAACCCATTTAATTTAACCAGACTTAATGGAGCAACCCATGAAACTTCTCGTTATCGGCAGCGGCGGACGCGAACACGCACTGGCTTGGAAACTCGCCCAATCCACCAAAGTTTCTACCGTTTACGTTGCACCCGGCAATGCCGGCACAGCGGTCGAACCCAAGCTGCAAAATCTTGCACTTACCGCCCATCAAGACCTGATTGGTTTCTGTAATAAAGAAAACATCGCATTTACCGTTGTCGGCCCCGAAGCGCCGTTAGCCGCCGGTATCGTAGATGATTTCCGTGCCGCCGGGCTGGCCGTATTCGGTCCTACCAAAGCCGCCGCACAATTGGAAAGTTCCAAAGATTTTGCCAAAGCATTTATGGCCAAACACGGTATTCCCACCGCACAATACCGAACATTTGAAAACGCTGGGCAAGCGCATGAATACATCGATGCCAAAGGTGCACCGATTGTGATTAAGGCCGATGGTTTGGCCGCAGGCAAAGGCGTGATTGTCGCCATGACTTTAGACGAAGCCCATGCTGCGGTTGACGATATGCTGCTGGGCAATAAAATGGGCAATGCAGGTGCACGCGTGGTCATCGAAGATTTCCTGCAAGGCGAAGAAGCCAGCTTTATCGTGATGGTGGACGGTGAGAATGTATTGCCGATGGCCACCAGCCAAGACCACAAGCGCCTGTTTGATAACGATCAAGGCCCGAATACCGGCGGTATGGGCGCATACAGCCCTGCCCCCGTGGTTACGCCTGCCGTATACGAACGCGTGATGAACGAAATCATCCTGCCGACCGTGCGCGGCATGAAGGCCGACGGCAACGAATTTACAGGTTTTCTGTATGCAGGTTTGATGATTGATGCCGACGGTGCGCCCTACACCATCGAATTCAACTGCCGTTTCGGAGACCCCGAAACCCAACCGATTATGAGCCGTTTGGACAGCGACTTTACCGATTTGATTGCCGCAGGCATCGAAGGCCGTCTGAACGAAGCAAAAGCCGAATGGAACGCGCAAACTGCCGTCGGAGTGGTGTTGGCGGCGGAAAACTACCCTGAAACACCGAAAAAAGGCGACGTGATTTCAGGTATCGATGCCGCAAACCAAACCGGTAAAGTATTCCATGCAGGCACGGTTTTGAACGAAAAAGGCGAAACCGTTACCAACGGTGGCCGGGTGTTGTGTGTCGTCGGTTTGGGCGACGGTGTACAAGCCGCAAAAAACAAAGCTTATCAGGCGTTGGAACAAATCCGTTTCAACGGTATGCAGTTCCGTAAAGACATTGCCGATAAAGCCATAGGACGGGATTAACCGGATATTCAGGCCGTCTGAAATTTTTCAGACGGCCTTTGCTTTACAGGCTTTCTTTTTCAGAACCAGAAGCCGTGAAATGCATGACGATACCGATACCCTTGTTCCCGCGTAGAGATCAATCGAACCAAAGTACTTCAGGCTTTTTTATAAAATTACATACATTACTATCACTGTATTTTAAATCTGCCGCCATATATCATTTTCAGACAGCCGTTTCCCATATTTCCATCATGCCCCGTTCCGATTACGCTTCCCGTTCCGACCGCTCGAACGACCGCCGCATCAGCCGTACCCGTTTTGCCGCACGCTGCCTTCCCTCTTTGGCAGGTACGGTGTTGGTTGTTTGGTTGGCGCAGCAGATGCTCGGCCAGATTTCTGAGCTGGATACTGCCAATCTGCCTTTGTTCGATGTCATACGGTTCGGCGGTTCGTTTCTGATTTTCGCCACCGCAGCCTATATGTTGGTGCGCCACCAACACCGCCATCTGGAAAAACGCTGTAACGATGCGGGAAGCGGTTGGGGCGGCGAAGAGTGGCTGTTTCGGGTGGGACGGCTGGCTGCGCCTATCGGTATGCTGCTGCCGTTTTGGTGGTCGCCCGTGGTCGCTGTGGTATTGGTGCAATTCGTTTATGGTTTGAGTCTGCCTTATAATCCGCTGCCGAATTTAAGCGGTTATCCGCGACGGGACGATGCACCTCTGCTACCGCTGGCATGGATGTCGGGTTTGACGGCGGTCGCGATGGTGGCATTGGCGCTTTTGGCTTAGGCCGTCTGAAAACATCCGGACAGGCCGACAGAAAATGGGTAAAAAACCGAAAGATTATTCCGAATTTCCCCCGATGCTGTTCCCTTACATCAAAACCGTGCCCGAAGCAGTATTGAGGCGGATTGCGGACGGGGATTACGGCATGGATGCGGAACGGCATTTTGAACTGCTCAAACAAGTTGTCGGCAAACAAAACGGCTATTTGAGTGATGACCAAGCCTATTTTCCGGGCGAAGTGATTGATTTGGCGGTATGGGATTCAGACAGGACAGGCGGTTACGCTTATACGGTGTGCAGCCTGATTCTGATTCAAAACCAGATAAACAGCAGATGTGGCGGTGTTGAGTTGGAAATGGTTTGGGAACGTTACTGCAATCAGGAACGGGCGAAACTGCCGCCGAGTATGCAGAAAGAGTTGGATTCGGCTTATGCGCTGGCATTCGAAAAAGGTATATTGGGAAAGGCCGTCTGAAACTTTTATGCGCAGTTGATGCAATGTTTCAGACGGCCTTTATCCGTCGGATTCCTGTATAATTTAAAAATTCCGTTTTTTCAGACGGCCTTGCGCATATCAAGGCCGTCTGAAACTGTTTTAGCGAAAAGAATTTATGTTGAACAAAATCTTTACTTGGTTTGAATCGCGCATCGAACCGTATCCCGACGATGCCCCGAAAACGCCCGAAAAAGGGCTGTTCCGCTTTATTTGGAGCAATCTCGACGGCATGCGCGGCTGGATTGTGGCGCTGGCCGTGTTTACCGCCGGCATCGGCATCATGGAAGCGCTGGTGTTCCAGTTTATGGGCAAAATCGTCGATTGGCTGGGCAAATACACGCCCGCAACGCTGCTGGCCGAAAAAGGCTGGGCGCTGGCCGCCATGCTGGCGATGATGCTGTTTGCGGTGTTGTGGCAGTTTGCCGCCTCGAATTTGCGCCTGCAAACCCTGCAAGGCGTGTTCCCCATGCGCCTG
>NZ_JBHCJY010000002.1:0-19341 GCF_041804105.1 Neisseria sp. | reverse complement strand
GGCTTCCACCTTATAGCCCCGATCTGAATCAGATAGAGAAAAAGTGGGCTTGGATTAAAGGTGTTAGGAATCGGCTGCGAATTACGGATGTGGATTGGCTGTTTCAGGTGTGTATCGATAAATAAGTTTATTTGCTATAGCTGGGAATTTGTATGAGTGATGATTATAAGAAAAAGTTTTTGGAAATATATAGAAAAGGATTGCGTGAAGTTGAAGAAACTGCTACACGTGGAGTGCGTAGTGCATCTATGAATGAAAGTATAGGTTCAAATTTACCAGGCCGTGTTAATGGGCCTGCTGATGCATATCGTCATGTTTTACTTTCTGCTGAGTTAACACGTAGATTTGGTGAGAGATATGCTAGATTTCTTCTTGAAGGCCATGAAATTCAAGGTAATACATTAGGTCAAGAGATTGAAGCTAATAAAATGGATGAGCATAATAATGAATTAGGTATCCGTATTGGTAATAGGCTAAGAAAACAAAAGGGAGGAAGTTCATGGGAAGATGTGGTTATTGAAGCTCGCAAAACTATTAATCCGGATAATCGTTATGGTAATGGTGCCAGATGGCTTGCAGAAAGTGAATGGAAAGATACTCCATTAAATAGTAATTGGCCTGTTGAATGGAAACAAGGAGGGTATTCTAAATTTCCTATACCAAATTTAGAAGATTACAACACGCGACATGATGAACATTCAAGTTTAACACCTGTTGATACTGAAAATATTGGAAATTATTTCTCATTTGGAAGCAATATTCCTAATGTTGTCCAACCGCTCGCTCAAAATGCTTCCCCCGAAGAGTTTCGTGCTTATGGGTTTGCAGCATTGCTTTCGGATGATCCGAAAATGCATGTGGCTTTGGACAGTTTGATGGATTCCGATATTGGTCGTAATCTTCGCCAGAATGCTGACAATGTTCAGGCGGCATACGACAGGCAGCAAGAACTTGAACGTTTGGAAGAAATCCGCGCACAGCAAGTTGATGCGCCTGTAAAACGGATGGTTCGTTCTTAAAAAAGCAGACAAGAAAGATTCAGATATGAGTTTGGAGAGAAAAATAGATATATTGACCGATAATGTGATCGCTTTGGCGGGCCAAACAGAAAAGCGGGCAAAGAATGCGGAACTTTTGAATGTTCAAGCCCAAAATAAATTGAATTCTGCATTGGGTAATCTTGACAGGACTACGGATAATATCCGGCAAACTGCTGCGAAAGCATTGCATGAAGGTATGGATAAGTCGGTGGAGTCTGTCAAGGAGAGAATACACGAGACTGCTGGATGGCTGGAAAATTCAGCCCGTGAAGTTATGAGTCGTCAAGAAAAATCGGCCAAGGAATTGAAGAAGTTGGTTTGGTCTGCAGTTGCTGCTTTTGTTGTGCTGGGAATATTGTGTGTTGGAATAGCAGTATATCTGATTTATGTAGGTAAAAAAGAAATTAGCAGAAGTGATTGGGTCTCGGAAATCAATCAGGCTGTAAGCAATGGTAAATTGGTAAGATGCAGCAGCGAAGGCGGTGTTTGTGCCAAAGTAAAAGGCAGATTGGTTCGATTGGATAATTAATGCTAAATGGCTGTCTGAAAAGTTTCAGACGGCCTTTATCCCTAGATATTTCTGAATATATCGATTTGAATACCATGATTCCATCCGATTTCATAGACGAACTGCTGGCCAAAGTCGATATTGTCGATATTATCGACGAGCGCGTGCCGCTGAAAAAAGGCGGGGCGAACTATATGGCTTGCTGCCCGTTCCACAAAGAAAAGTCGCCGTCGTTTTCGGTAAGCCCGAGCAAGCAGTTTTACCATTGTTTCGGCTGCGGGGTGCATGGGTCGGCGATTGGTTTTTTGATGGAATATCAAGGTCTTTCGTTTGTTGAGGCCGTGCAGTATCTGGCTGACCGCGTGGGTATGGTCGTGCCGAAGGTGCACGGGGCGAATGAAAATCCCGAGGTGCGGGCGGAGCGTAAGAAAAAGCAGCAGTCGCTGGAAGAAACGATGGCGGCTTGTGCGCAGTTTTATCAAGGCCGTCTGAAAACGTCGGCGGATGCTTCGGCGTATTTGCGAAAACGCGGGCTGAATGCGGAAATCATCGAGCATTACGGTTTGGGCTATGCGCCGGACAGCTGGCAGCCGCTGGCGGAAGTGTTCCGGCCGTATCCGAACACGGCTTTGGTGGAAGGCGGGCAAGTTATTCATAATGAAGAACAAAACCGCCATTACGACCGTTTCCGCCATCGGATTATGTTTCCGATTCGGGATACACGCGGTCAGGTGATCGGTTTCGGCGGGCGGGTGCTGGACGACTCGAAGCCGAAATATTTGAATTCTCCCGATACACCTTTGTTTGACAAGGGGAAAAACCTGTACGGCCTGTACGAAGGCCGTGCAGCGATTAAAGATGCAGGGCGGATTTTGGTGGTGGAGGGCTATATGGACGTGGTGGCGCTGGCGCAGTTCGGCGTGGGCTACGCGGTGGCGTCGCTCGGCACTTCGACCACGGCGGAACACGTCAAAATCCTGATGCGCCAAACCGACAGCATCTATTTCTGTTTCGACGGCGATGCGGCGGGGCGCAAGGCGGCTTGGCGCGCATTGGAAAATGCGTTGCCGCAGTTGAAAGACGATAAATCACTGCACTTTCTATTTCTGCCGTCTGAACACGACCCCGACAGTTATGTGCGGCAATTCGGCAAGACGCAGTTTGAAGATACGCTGGTTCATCAGAGCAAGCCGCTGTCGGAATATTTTTGGGAACGTCTTTCAGACGGCCTGAACCTGAACACGCAGGAAGGCAAGGCGGAATTGGTGAAAACCGCATCGCCGCTGCTGGCGCAGATTAATGCGCCTGCGTTGGGTTTTCTGCTGAAACAGCGGCTGAGCGAGATGGTGGGCATCGATCCTGCCAACCTTGCGCAACTGCTCGGGCAGGAAGCGCCGCGCCGCCATGTTCAGCAGAAAAACTATAAACTGCCGCAGGAAACGTTCCGCCAGCCGCAGATGCTGACGTTGGTGCAGCGGCAAATCCGCAGTCTCTTGATAAATCCGCAATGGGCTGCATATATAGACCTGCCGGATTACCTGCCGCTGGAAGGTGATTTTGCCTGTTTGGCGGAGGTGGCCGAACTCATCCGCGCGCAAACTGTCCCAATGAGTAGCGCGCAGGTTTTAGAGCACGTGCGCGGTTCGCCGTATGAGGCTGTTTTGAATCAGATTTTTAAAAGCGTGCCTGATTCGGATGCCTTGGACGGCAGCAGTGAGGAGGATTGCGAAAATTTCAAAATCGGCATGAAAAAGCTGTTAAATGAGTTAAAATACAGCCAAATTGAAATGCTGAAACAAAAAAGCCTGCAAAACGGACTGAGTGCGGGCGAAAAGCAGCTTTTGATGTCGCTGCTGATGTCGAAGGCGAACCAATAAACCTTTAGGTCAAAATCATTCGCTGCGGCGTATTTGTCGGGACGGATGGCAGAGTGCGATACGGCAAGATGTTTTATCCCGCCGTATTTTTTGCCCCGATACCGGTCATTTTTCTTAAACCGTTTTGCAGTCGATGCACGACCGACCCTGCCGAGTAAAGGCCGTCTGAAAACATTTGTCTTTGCTGCAACCGAGCCGATTATGAACAGAGCCGACCGCAGAATACCCGTTTTCATTTTTCAGACGGCATTGCGTTGCAATTAACTGTTTTCCAACGAGATTATTCATGTCTGACAATTACGAAGAATACCAAGAGCAGGATGACAACCGCCCGCTGACCGTCGAAGAGCAGCGGGCGCGGTTGCGCCAGCTCATCATCATGGGCAAGGAGCGCGGCTACATCACCTACTCCGAAATCAATGACGCGCTGCCCGACGATATGTCCGATGCCGACCAAATCGACAATATCGTTTCCATGATCAGCGGTTTGGGCATTCAGGTAACCGAACAGGCTCCCGATGCCGAAGACATCCTGATGAGCGACAACACCGCCGGCCTGACCGACGACGATGCTGTGGAAGAAGCGGAAGCGGCTTTGTCGAGCGCGGATTCGGAGTTCGGGCGCACTACCGACCCTGTGCGTATGTACATGCGCGAAATGGGGCAGGTTGACCTGTTGACCCGCGAAGACGAAATCATCATCGCCAAAAAAATCGAAAACGCCCTGAAAAACATGGTGCAGGCCATTTCGGCCTGCCCAGGTTCGGTGGCCGAGATTTTGGAGCTGATTAATCAGGTCAAAAACGATGAAATCCGTGTCGACGAAGTGGTGGAGGCCATCATCGATCCTAACGAAGTGCTGCTGAACGAACTCGGTTTGGGTCATTTGGAAAGCAGCCCGCCTGCCGCCGCTGCTTCGGATGGTGACGACAGCGATGATGACGATTCGGACGGCGATGACGACGATGATGCGACCGATGCCGAAAGCCTGTCCGCCGCCAATCTGGAAGAGCTGAAACAGAAAGTAATCGAACATTTCAAGCAGATTGAAGCAGATTACAAAAAGATGATTACCCAGCTCAACAAACACGACAGCCGCCACGAAAGTTATCTGACCCATCGCGATGCCATTGCTGCCAAACTGCTGGAAGTGCGTTTTGCCACCCGTCAGATTGAAAACCTGTCGGGCAGCCTGCGCAGCAGGGTGGACAACATCCGCCGTCTCGAGCGGGAAATTCGCGATATTTGTGTGGATCGCGTCCAAATGGAGCGCCATTATTTTCTTGGCGAATTTTTGCCTCAGATTACCCGTTTGGACTGGCTGGAAGAAGAAATCGCCAAAAACAACAAATGGAGCGAAGCACTCGACCGTTTCCGTTATGCCATTCTCGAAAAACAGACCGAGCTTTCCGAAGTCGAACGCGAAACCCGTATTTCTATCGGTGAGTTGAAAGACATCAGCAAAAACATGGTGGTCAGCGAGAAGGAAACCGCTGCTGCCAAACAGGAAATGATTCAGGCCAACCTGCGTTTGGTAATTTCGATTGCAAAAAAATACACCAACCGCGGTTTGCAATTCCTTGATTTGATTCAGGAAGGCAACATCGGCCTGATGAAGGCGGTGGACAAATTCGAATACCGCCGCGGTTATAAATTCTCGACTTATGCGACATGGTGGATACGTCAGGCCATTACCCGTTCGATTGCCGACCAAGCACGCACCATCCGTATTCCGGTGCACATGATCGAAACCATCAACAAAATGAACCGCATTTCGCGCCAATACCTGCAGGAAAACGGTGAAGATCCGGATTCTGCAAAACTGGCCGAGCTGATGGAAATGCCGGAAGACAAAATCCGCAAAATCATGAAAATCGCCAAAGAGCCGATTTCGATGGAAACCCCCATCGGCGACGACGACGATTCACATTTGGGCGATTTCATTCAGGATGAAAACAATCTGGCGCCCGCTGATGCGGCCATGTATTCCAGCCTGCACGAAGTAACCAAAGAAGTGCTCGAAAGCCTGACCCCGCGCGAAGCCAAAGTGCTGCGTATGCGTTTCGGCATCGACATGAACACCGACCACACGCTTGAAGAAGTCGGCAAGCAGTTCGATGTTACCCGCGAGCGTATCCGCCAAATCGAAGCCAAAGCCCTGCGCAAGCTGCGCCATCCGACCCGCAGCGACAGATTGAAGAGTTTCCTTGACAGCGAAGAGCATAAATCCTGATTGGCTTGCAATCAAAACAAAGGCCGTCTGAAAATATTTTTCAGACGGCCTTATATGTTTCACACCCAGAAATAGGAGGTACATTCAATTCCATTTGTTGCTGATGAATCATCACGACCATATAACCTTTTATGCAGAGTTTCCTGATTCGGTGATAACGGTTGTGTCTGGCGGCATCGATTGCCGTGCTTGTTGCATTTGCGGATGCCGGTTGTTTTAAATAGCGGCCGGATACATTGTCCGCAGTTTGTAGAGCTATATCGGGATTTTGAAACAGAAGACGATAAGGGATGAAAGGCCGTCTGAAAAAGTAAGGCCGTTTGAAATTTGATTTTCAGACGGCCTTTGTCGGACAACCGATTTTTAGCGGCGGCTACGGCGGGGCGAACAGTTTTTAAACACAATTTCGCCGTCAGGTGCGGTAATCATGACAGGGCGTTGGCGGTAGTTTTTCCGATCCATGTAGTCGGTGCTCAGGCTGAAGCTGTTTTCATCGCCGAAAATCGTCTCGACATTGTCAGAACGTGAAAGATTAATCGGCATATAACGGTTTTTGCCATTGGCAAACGCCTTTGCATAAGTCGGAAGCCCTTGGCGGTTAAAACCGTAGGTAACTTTGACTTTCTTACCGCTTTGGCAGGAATAGGATACGGCTTTGCGGGAAACGGTCGGGTTATCAATGGCCGCTTGTGCGGTAGCGGCAGTAAGAAGTAATGCGCCTAATGTGATGGCTGATAAAGTTTTCATGAGGGTTCCTTATGGAAAAATGAAATCGAAAGCATCAAGGCGGATGAAAAAACAGGCCGTCTGAAGCTGTGAGTATCATAACGCGGGGTTACATCAGGATGAATAGGGGAGGCTGTTAATGTGTGTGAAACGGCATGAACAAAGCATCATTTGCTGTATATATGTTTGATGCGTATAAAAAATATTTTTAGAAAAAGAGCGTGTGCGCCAATTGTGGGGTTGTTGGATTCTGACTACAAGGGGGGGGCTGATTAATGGAAATTCAGGAAGAACAGTTACGGCACAATTGATACGGTTAACTGCCCGCAGATGGTGTAATCTATGATGTATATGTTTCCAAACCGCAGATTCTCTTTCAGACGGCATCCGTTATTCTTGCTGGTGAGAACTTTGTGAAAAACTTTGGGACTGTTGAATTGAAAAACAGAGTTATTTCTGCGTATATGGGAATTCTGCCTGAATTTGAAACATGGCTGAATAAAAAGGTTTTTTGAATTTCCGCCTGCGCGGGAATGACGGTAGTCAGATATTTTCAGACGGCCTGGAAGAATTTTGCAAAGAACCCAGTCTATAGCGGATTAACTTAACTTTCGCTACGGCGTTGCTGCGCCTTGCCGTACTATTTGTACTGTCTGCGGCTTGCTGCCTTGTATCGAAAATTAATTAAATCCGCTATATTGCTATGCGCATAACTACGCCCATTGACATGAAAGTATTAAAAACGGCCTGAAGAATCAGGCCGTTTTGTGTGTTGGCAGGTATCAGTAACGCAGATTGCTGCCGATACCGTCCATAATGCGCGGAGTGATGAAAATCAGCAGTTCTCTGCGTGATTCTCCACGGGTACGGGATTTGAACAGATTACCGACTACAGGAATGTCTCCCAGCAGCGGTACTTTTCTGACGCCGTTGCTTTTCTCTTCTTCATAGATACCGCCGACGACCAAAGTGCCGCCGTCTTCAACCATTGCTTGGGTATTCAACTGTTTGGTGGAAATACATTTTGTGGTGTAGCTGTCCACGACACAGTCGGTGGGATTGTCTTTATTGATTTTGACATCCATGATGATTTGGCCGTCGGGCGTAATATTCGGGGTAACGGTCAGACCTAATACGGCTTTTTTGAACGAAACCGAAGTTGCGCCGCTGGAAGTGGCTTCCTGATACGGAATTTCTTGGCCGGACTCAATAGTTGCCTGTTTGCGGTCTTGGGTCAAAACGCGCGGATTGGATAATGTTTTCACGCGGTTTTGGCTTTCCATTGCCGACAATTCCAAGCCGAGCGCGCCGGAAGAGAGCGAGCGAACCAGTGCGATGCTAGAAGCGGCCGATGCAATCGGAAGATTGATATTCGGTGCAAACTCCAACGGAGTGGTGGTCGGGATGGTATTCGAACCGCCGAGAATGGCATTGGCAATCGTCCGGTTATTATTTACGGTGGTGCCTTGGTTGTTTACCGCATTTGTCCAGTTGGAACCCCAAGTGCTGCGCCCGTTTGCACCGGTATAACCGAATTTCACACCTATGTCGCGTGAGAAGCCTTCTTCTGCTTCAACAATACGTGCTTCTACCATTACCTGGCGGGTTGGTACATCCAATTCTTCAATCAGTTTACGGAATTTCTGAATAACACTATGGTTGTCGGTCAAAATCAGGGTATTGGTTGCCGGGTCAATCAGCGCGCTACCGCGGGGACTTAACAGGGTGTTGCGGTTGTTGTCGTTACTGCTGCTGCCGGTTTCATCCAAACGCAGGATTTTGCGGAACTCTTCCACGTTTTTGTATTTCAATTGGAAAGTTTGGGAGAACAAGGGACCCAAATCTTCGATTTCTTTTTGTGCCCGCAAAGTGGCTTTGTCTTTGGCCAACAATTCGTCGCGCGGAGCAATATTGATGATGTTACCTTGGCGGCGCATATCGAGATTGCGTGCCTGCATCACTAAATCCAATGCCTGATCCCACGGCACGTCTTTCAGAGAAAGTGTCATTTTACCGTTTACGGAATCACTGGCAACAATGTTAACACCTGATTCTTTGGCAAGAATTTGCAGGATGGTGCGTACTTCAACATCTTGGAAGTCGAGTGAAATTTTGCGGCCGCTGAAAGATTTGTTGCTGTTGGTGTTCAAGCCTTTGCTGGCAACAACGGATTTGGGACTGATTTCAAAGCTGTAACGACCTGCTGCAGACTTGGTACGGACATCCCAGTTTCCGTTGTTGCGGATGATGATTTGTGTACCGTTACTGATGCGCTTCATGGTAACGTTGCGTACGGGCGTGTTGAAATCGGCTACATCAAGGCTACGTTGCGCCTGCACGGGCAGGGCATGGTTTTTCAGCGTGATAATGATACGGTCGTTTTGTTGCTTGATTTCGGGATCGCCGTGGAAGGAAGGTGCGTTCAGTTCGACGATGCCGGTGTTGCCGGAACCTTTGCGGAAATCGATATTGGCTGAGGCAATCTGCTGTTCTGCACGGGAAGAACGTGCAGTAGCTGCGATCGGTGCAGTATTGGCTGATGCGGCTGCTTTGGGGAAAGTGCTGGTCTGGTCGGAAGATTCGTTTACAAATACCCAAACTTCTTTGCCACGGATTTCGGTGCTGTATTGGCTGACTTTATTTAAGCCTAAGACAATACGTGCGCGGTTGCTGTTTTGTGCTGCGGTAATCTGATTTAACAGTGGGTCAGCATATTCCAATACGGGTTGCGGCAAACGGATGCCAGTATCGGCGAAATCAAGTGCGATACGGGCAGGTGTAGGTGTCACGAAACCGCTGGGAGATTTGACGTCTTTATCGAAGCGGATTTTGATGATTTTTTGATTGTTGGGTAGAGTGGATACGTTGATATCGGTAATGTTCCCTGCGGCTGCTGTGTGTGCGGCGATGGCAAAGCTGATTCCGGCGACAATCTTTTTGATGCTGTTGGTTTTCATAAAGTAAGACCCTTAGTTATTTTGTTTGGTTGGCTGCTGCGGTATCGGTTTTTTCTGCAGCATTGCTCAAAGGTAATTCGGCTTGGCGGTAAGTCCAGTTTCCGGAACTGTCTTCAACCAGTTCGGTCAGAATGATTTTATCTGGCGTGATGCTTTGGATACGTCCGTGGTTCTGTCCGAGATAATTACCCGGAGAAACGGTGTAGACATGGTTTTCAGCTTCAACATAGCCGGAAATTTTGTTTCCGTTGCGTAGGGTGCCGACATATTTCAGTGTGTCGAGACTGAATGCTTCCAGTGTTTCTTTCGGTCGGTTGGCATCCGGTGCATTTACACCGCCGGGTTGGATGGTATTCAGACGGCCGCTGCTGAAAGCGTGCAGCCCTGAAAAGTGCGGCTGTATATATGGTTTGGGCGGTGTTACAACCGGCGCTTCAAACGGGATAACGTGCGATTTTGCATCTTTCCGGGTTTTTGTCATCCACTGAGCCAAATCATCGTGGGCCGGTGTGCAGGCGGCAAGAGAAACAAGGCCTGCAAGTAAGATTTTGTTTTTCATGATTTCCCTGTTATTTATTGTCGTTGTCTTTGCCGTTGTTCGGTTCAGCGGCGCTGGCAGCACTGGCTGCGGCAACTTCGGCTGCCACTTCTTCCGCAGGTCTTGCTTTGTAAGTAGTGGCGGTTGCGCTTAAAGTCAGCATATCGCTTTTGTCGTTTTTGCCTTTATTCGAATCGGTACTGTTTTTTGCTTCTTCACTTTGGTTGATGACCAATGATTCCAAAGTAATGATACGGGAGAGGGCGCCTACATCGCGGGCAAACTGGCTGATTTGGGCATGTTTGCCGGTAATGGCAATACTGTACGGCAGCTTCTGTATCGGGCCGTCGTTTACCGGTGTTTGAGGCGTAACACTATCCAAACGCAGGCTGTTGTTTGAACCTGCCTGATGCAGCTCTTGTATCAATGTTGGAATTTCAGCATCCGTAGGCAGTTGTTTAAGTAATGTATCGAAAGCGGTTCGGATGGATGACAGTTCTGCTTTCAGGTTATCCAAGCTGGCGGCTTCGATGCTTTTCTGCGTGTACGTTTTTTTGAGTTCGACTTCTTTTTCTTCTGTGGCTGTCAGATTGTCCAACTGACCCTTAAAAACCGCGAAGTAACCCAAAGCCAAAACCCCTGCGACTACTAGTCCGGCCAAGGTACATTTGGCGGGAGTACTCAATAAATGTAGGGTTTTCAAATCCAAATCTTTTTTTGCGGCCATTTTATTTTCCCTGTAATTGTGCGGCGGCAGCAGTTGGCTGAGAAGCGGAAGCTGCTTGACCGGCGAGTAAGACTTTTAAGGTAAATTCTTGGTAATTATCCACTTTTTTAATGCTTACCAATTCGGGCTGTGCAAAAATGCCATTGCTCGGCAATGAGCGCATGAATTGGGCGATTTTGCTGTCGCTGATGGCCCGACCGCTGATTGTGTAGCTGGTCGGACTGTCGGCAACTACTGAAGTGATATAGGTACTTTCAGGGATCAGCACGTTAAAGGAGTCAATAATCGAGGCCGCCTGAAAACGCTTCTCTTGAAGTTCTTCCACTTTTTTCTTTTTGGACAAGAAGTCGGCTTTTTCCTGCTGGAGCTTTTTGATTTCTCCCAAATCCGTATCCAGTTCGGTAATTTTACTTTCAAGAAGGGCATTGCGGGCTTCTTGACTGCCGATCATGTTGCTGATGGTCAGGAAAGTGATGCCTGCCAAACCGATACCGATTAACAGGGCAAGCAGCATCAGCATATTGAACTGCTTTTTCTTTTTTTGCAGAATCTCTTCCCGATATGGGAGAAGATTGATTTTGGTTAATTCAATCATGTTTTAAAGTCCCCTTAATGCTAATCCGAAAGCAAGTGTTAACGATGGTGCATCCATCTGTAGCTGCGGCAAATCAATTTTGCCTCCTTTGTCTGCATAAACGGCAGGGTGCAGGCATTGGGTCGCTGTGTTGGTTTGCGAGAAAACCGTTTCTGCCAGCCCTGCTTGTTGCGATGCGGTACCGGTCAGGAAGATGTGTTTGATATTGGCAAAACCGTCATTCGACTGTGTAGTGTAGTAAAACTGCAATACACGTTGGATTTCTTGAGCTACCTGTATATTGAAGCGATCTGCCACTTGGGCTTGGTAATCGGTCGGTTTGGTTGTTGCATTCATCATTTGGAATGCTTTTTCTTCCGTTACCTGATAGGTACGCTGAATCAGTTGGTTGAGTTGCTCGGTGCTGACAGAAGTTTCCTGTCGGTATATTATTTGCCCGTTTTGCATAATTAAAGCATACATTTGGGTGGCATAGATACCGAAAATTGCGATTTTTTCGTTTTCAAGTTCCGGACTGTGTTTATTTACCCAAAAGGAGAACGCATTGGCTTGAGCAAAGATGTCTACGTCCATTGCGGAGAGTGTTAAATCGGCGTTCTCGTACAGTTCGATGCGTGCTTCGATGTCGTCTTTTTTTGCGGCAGCAAGCAGAACCTTCTGGCCAGCTGGAGATACGGAAGTGCCGGTAACTTGGAAATCGTAGCTCATCTCATCAATCGGGCCGATTTCGGCAATTTCCGTTTCGGCGAAATCTTCCAAACTGATATCCGAATCTTTGTTGCTGTAGATTACGGTTTCGATAGTGGCTAAATTTTGAGGAACAGCGGCCACAAAATTTTTGCATGAAGTATGCAGTTGGGCGTAGGCATGTTGCAAATACGTTACAAGCTGGTCGTAATCGTGGATTTTGTTGCCCGCTACAATATTTTTAGGGAGCTTGGCGATAACGTATTTTTCCAACTGGATTTGGTTTAAACTACGGCCTGCCAGTTGAACCATCTTGATGGAATGCTGGCTGATGTCGATGCCGACTGCCGACCGGTTGCTTAATCCGTTTGGTGATTTGTTGGTTTTAGTATTTGTATTTTTAGTGCTTTTTAGTAAGCGCATGGTGTGACTTCCCTGTATTATTAGGTGTGAGTAACATTTTATTGTCCGTAACGGATATCCGACAGCCTTACACGAAGTTACTGTGCATTGCTGAAATCGTTATCTATTTTACTTTATTTAATGCCGTTGATGGCAAAATATTAACCAGTCATGATTAAAAAGATTATAACGACCTGTTTGGGTCTGTTTTTGGGTTTGGCACTTTTTGCCGTAGGCCTTTTGGCTATTGCGGTTTTGGTTACTTATCCCAAACTTCCTTCTTTGGACACTTTACAACACTATCAGCCGAAAATGCCTCTGACGGTATATTCTTCAGACGGCAAAATCATCGGTATGTACGGCGAGGAACGTCGCGAATTTACCAAGATCAAAGATTTTCCCAAGGTTTTGAAAGATGCCGTGTTGGCTGCGGAGGACAAGCGTTTCTACGAGCATTGGGGCGTTGACGTAGTCGGTGTGGGGCGTGCCATTATCGGCAACATTACTGCCGGGGAGGTCCAGTCGGGAGCCAGTACGATTACCCAGCAAGTCGCCAAAAACTTTTATTTGAGTAACGAGCGTACGTTTACCCGTAAATTCAACGAAGCGCTTCTGGCATATAAAATCGAACAGTCGTTGAGTAAAGACCAGATTTTGGAGCTTTATTTCAACCAGATTTATCTTGGCCAGCGGGCTTACGGTTTCACTTCCGCCGCTCGGATTTATTTCAATAAAAAAGTCCAAGACCTGACATTGGCCGAGGCTTCGATGTTGGCCGGTCTTCCTAAAGCACCTTCCGCCTACAATCCGATTGTGAACCCCGAGCGTGCCAAATTGCGCCAAACCTATATTCTCAACAATATGGTTGAGGAAGGTTGGATTACTGCCGCGCAGCGTGATGCCGCATTGGCGGAAGAGCTGCATTTCGAGCGTTTCGTGCAGAAAATCGACCAAAACGCCCTGTATGTGGCCGAAATGGCGCGTCAGGAGCTGTATGAAAAATACGGTGAAGATGCCTATACTCAGGGTTTCAAGGTATATACCACCGTCCATTCTGAAAACCAACGCGTAGCCACCAATGCACTGCGCCGTTTGTTGCGTAATTACGGGCGCGGCGGCAGCTATCGCGGTGCGGAAAATTTCATTGACTTGAGCCAATCGGACAATGTGGAAGAAACCGTCGGACAGCATTTGTCTTCGCTGTATACCGTTGACGGAATGGTGCCGGCCGTTGTTTTGAAAGCATCGAAAAGCAGCCTGCAAATCCAATTGCCCAGCGGCAGGCAGGTTAATTTGAGCGGCGGTGAAATCGGTTTTGCCGCGCGTGCCATCAACAATGAAAAAATGGGTGAAGACCGCATCCGCCGCGGTTCGGTTATCCGTGTACAGGGGCGCGGCAACAACTGGACGGTTGTGCAGGAGCCCGAATTACAGGGAGCGCTGGTGTCGCTTGACGCCAAAACAGGTGCCGTGCGCGCACTGGTAGGCGGTTACGATTTCCACAGCAAAACGTTTAACCGTGCCGCCCAAGCCATGCGCCAGCCCGGTTCGTCATTCAAGCCTTTCGTCTATTCCGCTGCATTGGCCAAGGGCATGACCGCTTCCACCATGATTAACGATGCGCCGATTTCCCTGCCGGGGCAGGGTGCCAACGGCAAAGCGTGGCAGCCGAAAAATGCAGACGGCCGCTATGCCGGCTATATCACCCTGCGTCAGGCGTTGACCGCTTCGAAAAACATGGTTTCCATCCGCATCCTGATGTCCATCGGTGTCGGTTACGCACAGCAGTATATCCAGCGTTTCGGTTTCAGGCCGTCTGAAATTCCCGCAGGTCTTTCCATGGCATTGGGTACGGGCGAGACTACCCCGCTGAAAATGGCGGAGGCCTATACCGTATTTGCCAACGGCGGTTACAAAGTTTCGTCTTACGTTATCGATAAAATCTACGACAGCCAAGGTAACCTGCGTGCGCAGATGCAGCCGTTGGTGGCGGGTGAAAACGCACCGCTCGTGATTGATCCGCGTAACGCCTACATCATGTACAAAATCATGCAGGACGTTGTCCGCGCAGGTACCGCCCAAGGCGCGCGTGCCGTCGGCCGCAGCGACATCGCCGGTAAAACGGGTACGACCAACGATGCAAAAGACGCATGGTTCGTCGGCTTCAACCCCAGCGTCGTTACCGCCGTCTATGTCGGTTACGACAAACCGCGCAGCATGGGTCGGGCGGCTTTCGGCGGCACGCTCGCCCTGCCGGTTTGGGTCGAATACATGCGTTTCGCGCTCAAAGGTACGGAAGTCAAAGGCATGAAAGCCCCTGAAGGTACGGTCAATAAAGGCGGCGAGTATTACTATAAAGAGCAGCAGACCACCAGCAGCGATTTGGCGTTGGACAACAGCGGTACAGTACCGCGCCAGCAAAACGCCCGTCCGTCATCTTCGCGCAATAATGCAGACCGTCCGGCACAACGCCGTCAAAACAGCCGCAGCGACGAAGGCTTTGAAGATGAAACACCGGTTGCCCCCATCAACCGCGGCAACGGCGGCGGTAACGACGGACAGCTCGATTCCCTGTTCTAAGATTGCCGTTCAACAAAACACTCCCTGCAACAAGCGGTTGCAGGGAGTGTTTTTTATCGCTTTTCAGACGGCCTGGGAGTAGGGCAGGTGGATAATGCCCGAGACAGGCGGATTTTTTACGGCGCAAGCGGCGTTCCGTGCTTGAAACAGCGCCTGTTTTGGCTTAGAATGCGTTGCTTCCGAGGCATCCGCCGATGCCCGAAAAAGCACGTTAACGCAGCTTGCCAAAGTTGCGCGGCGTGTTTTTTTTTAGCCGCATTCAGGGCTTTGCAAACGGCAAAACCAAGCCGTTCCCGCATTGGCCGCATGGCAGCAGTTTTCAGACGGCCTGCAAAGCCTTCCCGACATTCTGAAATCCATACCCACAGGAATTCCATCATGACCACACCCGCCATCCTCGTTCTCGCCGACGGCAGCATCTTTCACGGCACATCAATCGGTTACAACGGCTCGACTTCAGGTGAAGTCGTGTTCAACACCTCGATGACGGGTTATCAGGAAATCCTGACCGACCCCTCCTACACCAAACAAATCGTTACCCTCACCTACCCCCACATCGGCAACACCGGCACCAACGGCGAAGACACAGAAAGCCGTGCCGTTTATGCAGCCGGCCTGATTATCCGCGACCTGCCCCTGCTGCACAGCAACTTCCGCAGCAGCGAAAGCCTGCAAGAATATCTTGTTCGCAACCAAACCGTCGCCATCGCCGACATCGACACCCGCCGCCTTACCCGTATCCTGCGCGACAAAGGCGCACAGGCCGGTGCCATTCTCACCGATGCCGACGCCACCGCCGAAAAAGCCCGCGAACTCATCGCCCAGTTCGGCAGCATGGTCGGCAAAGACCTCGCCAAAGAAGTGACCGTATCCGAAGCCTACCAATGGACCGAAGGCGAATGGCAGCTCGGCAAAGGCTTCGGCAGGCCGTCTGAAATGCCCTACCACGTCGTCGCCTACGACTTCGGCGTCAAAACCAATATCCTGCGTATGCTTGCCGAACGCGGTTGCCGCCTGACCGTCGTGCCCGCGCAAACCCCCGCCGCCGACGTGCTCGCCATGAATCCCGACGGCGTATTCCTGTCCAACGGCCCCGGCGACCCCGAACCCTGCGGCTACGCCATCATCGCCATTCAGGAAATCCTCGCCACCCGCAAACCCGTGTTCGGCATCTGTCTTGGCCACCAACTGCTCGGCCTCGCCAGCGGTGCCAAAACCAGCAAAATGCCCTTCGGCCACCACGGCGCCAACCACCCCGTGCAGGATTTGGACAACGGTCGCGTGATGATTACCAGCCAAAACCACGGCTTCCAAGTCGACGAAAACACCCTGCCCGACAACGTGCGCGTTACCCACCGCTCGCTATTTGACGGCACCGTGCAAGGCATTGAATTAACCAACCAAGCCGCATTCAGCTTCCAAGGACACCCCGAAGCCAGTCCCGGCCCGCACGACGTCGCCTACCTGTTCGACAAATTCATCGATAGCATGAAGGCTGCAAAAGCAGCATAAAACTTTCAGACGGCCTGCCACACAGCAAGGCCGTCTGAAAAACCGTGCTAGCCGAGACCTTTGCAAAAAACAAAATACCTGCCTGCAAAGCCGTTTGAAACAGGCAAAATGCCAACTGCCGTCCTTCCCGCGCAGGCGGCGATCCATGCCTGATTTTATAAAACATATTTCAAAACAGCATATTGCTTGATTTTAACCATGGATTCCCGCCTACACGGGAATGACGGCAGCCGAATTTTCAGACAGCCTTTGAAATTTCGGCAACGCCGTAGGTTGGGTTGATAAACCCAACAGAACCGTGAAATTTAAGAAATCGTTGGGGTATGACCCAACCTACGCTTGCTTATTGTTTAATTTTTATCAAACGAGACGAATGATGAAAAATGCATCTTAACCTGGATGTAGAAACTAAAAATACATTGCTTAAAATGTATTTCTATATGCAAGATACTGCCATTGAAATTAAATCGGCTGTCAACTTGTTATATATTATCAAGGATTTTATTAATGGCATGCCACATGAAATAATTGGCAATAATATAGCACTTAAAGCACCACCCGAACCATTGGATTTATATGTAAATATATCTCGTGTTGCATTCCATAATTTGATTATTAACATCTTTAAGCTAGGAGAGCTAATTGAGAAAAATCAAAGAATTTTGGGAAATACTCCAAAATTTAGGAAATTAGCAAATGAATTTAGATCTAAATTTTTCACGAAAGATTTAAGATTCTACCGTAACACATATGTTGCTCACCATTCTAATAATCAAAAAGGTACATCAGGTGAGTTTTTAAATTATGAGGAGTTAACAGAAACTTTTTGTAAAATTATTTCCATAGACATAAAATTATTACAAAGAGATATTAAAACTGTTTTTCCACTCTTGTTACAATATGGAGAAAATTTCTATTCAAAAGAAAATAAACCATCAGAAATCTTCCACATTATTATTAACTCACAAGCTGAATTTAAAGAGATTTTAAGTGTGGCAGAATTAAATAGAAAATATAAATTCTCTTAAATCATTTTTATCAATAGTGAGACCCCACCATGCCCAAACGTACCGACCTAAAATCCATCCTTATCATCGGCGCCGGCCCCATCGTTATCGGTCAGGCTTGCGAATTTGACTATTCCGGCGCGCAGGCGTGCAAGGCCTTGCGCGAGGAAGGCTATAAAGTCATTCTGGTGAACTCCAACCCGGCCACGATTATGACCGACCCCGATATGGCCGATGTAACCTATATCGAGCCGATTATGTGGCAGACCGTGGAAAAGATTATCGCTAAGGAGCGCCCCGACGCGGTGCTGCCGACGATGGGCGGCCAGACCGCGTTGAACTGTGCGCTGGATTTGGCGCGCAACGGCGTGCTGGCGAAATACAACGTCGAGCTTATCGGCGCGACGGAAGACGCGATTGACAAAGCCGAAGACCGCGGCCGCTTTAAGGAGGCGATGGAGAAAATCGGCTTGCATTGCCCGAAATCCTTTGTCTGCCACACGATGAACGAAGCTTTGGCGGCGCAGGAACAGGTCGGCTTTCCGACGCTGATTCGTCCGTCTTTCACCATGGGCGGTTCGGGCGGCGGCATTGCCTACAATAAAGACGAGTTTTTGGCGATTTGCGAACGCGGTTTTGATGCGTCGCCCACGCATGAGCTGCTGATTGAGCAGTCCGTGCTCGGCTGGAAAGAGTATGAAATGGAGGTGGTGCGCGATAAAAACGACAACTGCATCATTATCTGCTCGATTGAAAACTTCGATCCGATGGGCGTGCATACGGGCGATTCGATTACCGTTGCGCCCGCGCAAACGCTCACCGATAAGGAATACCAAATCATGCGCAATGCCAGTTTGGCGGTATTGCGCGAAATCGGTGTGGACACGGGCGGATCGAACGTGCAGTTTGCGGTGAACCCCGCCAACGGCGAGATGATTGTGATCGAGATGAACCCGCGCGTGAGCCGTTCTTCGGCGCTGGCTTCCAAGGCCACGGGCTTCCCGATTGCGAAAGTGGCGGCCAAGCTGGCGGTGGGTTTCACTTTGGACGAATTGCGCAACGACATCACCGGCGGCCGCACGCCGGCATCGTTCGAGCCTTCGATTGATTATGTGGTAACGAAAATCCCGCGTTTTGCCTTTGAAAAATTCCCCGCCGCCGACGACCGCCTGACCACGCAGATGAAATCGGTGGGCGAGGTGATGGCGATGGGCCGCACCATTCAGGAATCGATGCAGAAAGCCCTGCGCGGACTGGAAACAGGTTTGTGCGGCTTCAATCCGAAAACCGAAGACAAGGCCGAAATCCGCCGCGAGCTGGCTAACCCCGGCCCCGACCGCATTCTGTATGTGGCCGATGCGTTCCGCGCCGGTTTCAGCAAAGAAGAAATCCACGAAATCTGCGCGATTGATCCGTGGTTTTTGGCGCAAATCGAAGACATCGTGGCCGAAGAGCAAAAGGTTTCAGACGGCCGTCTGAACGATTTGGACTATGCCGCCCTGCGCCGTTTGAAACGCAAAGGTTTTTCAGACAAGCGTTTGGCGCAATTGTTGGGCCTGTCTGAAAAAGAAGTGCGCGAACACCGCTACGGCCTGAAACTGCACCCCGTGTACAAACGCGTGGACACCTGCGCGGCCGAGTTCCAATCCGACACCGCCTATCTCTATTCCACCTATGAAGAAGAATGCGAAGCGCGGCCGTCGGCCAACAAAAAAGTGATGATTCTCGGCGGCGGCCCCAACCGCATCGGTCAGGGCATCGAGTTTGACTATTGCTGCGTGCACGCGGCTTTGGCGCTGCGCGAAAGCGGTTTCGAAACCATTATGGTCAACTGCAACCCCGAAACCGGTTCCACCGATTTCGACACCAGCGGCCGCCTCTATTTCGAGCCGCTCACGCTGGAAGACGTGCTCGAAATCGTGCGCACCGAAAACCCGTGGGGCGTGATTGTG
>NZ_JBHCJY010000001.1:0-13593 GCF_041804105.1 Neisseria sp. | reverse complement strand
GTAGGTACGGTTAGCCGCTGCAAGCGGCGTAACCGTACGTTTGTCCTCAGGACACCGTTTCCGTTCAGACGGCATTGCGTACGGTTACGCCGCTTGCAGCGGCTAACCGTACCTACGGCGGCAATGCTTACCGATTTCTGCCGCAGCGGAGATGCCGTCTGAAAAACCGTTTGAATAAAACCGAAGGCCGTCTGAAAAAACTTTTCAGACGGCCTTCGGTTTTGACTGTTCACAAAGAACGGATTTTTTCAGACGGCATCAAGCGGGTCTAAAAAATATGCGCAGACTGTGTTTGTCAGTACAGCCCCGCCAAATACCACGCCAAAGCCAACAGCGATACGCCCAGCAGAACCCATGCGCTGATTTGGGCGGCTTCGCGCACGGCGCGTTTCTGGCGGCGGCTGAACAGGCGGTGGATAACGAAGGCGATGAGCGCCAAAACGAAAGCGGTACGGAGAATGCGGCCTATCATGTTCGGAACGGAAAACGGGTGGGCAGACCGTTTTCAGACGGCCTGAAAAACGGTTCGGACAGCCTCAGGCCGTCTGAAAAACGGCGGGACTGCACAAACACAGGCAAGCCGCTATAATACCGTTTCCGCCGCAATCATTGGAAGAAATATGGATAAAACCGCATCCGTGGGCATTGTCGCCCCGCAGAAAATTCCGTTTGAAACGCCGCTGCCGCTGCAAAACGGCAAAACCCTGCCGCGTTTCGATCTGATGGTGGAAACCTACGGCGAACTGAATGCCGGTAAAACCAATGCCGTGCTGATTTGCCACGCGCTTTCGGGCAACCACCACGTTGCAGGCTACCATTCGGCGGAAGACAAATATCCGGGCTGGTGGGACAACATGGTTGGGCCGGGCAAACCGATTGATACGGAACGGTTTTTCGTGGTTGCGCTGAACAATTTGGGCGGCTGCCACGGCAGCACCGGCCCTGTGTCGCCCAATCCCGAAACGGGACAGGATTACGGCGCGGATTTTCCGATGGTAACGGTTAAGGACTGGGTGAAATCCCAAGCGATGCTGGCCGATTATTTCGGCATCGAAACCTGGGCGGCGGTCATCGGCGGCAGCTTGGGCGGAATGCAGGCGCTGCAATGGGCGATGGACTATCCGGGCCGTCTGAAACACGCCTTGGTGATTGCGTCCGCGCCCAAACTCTCGACGCAGAACATCGCGTTCAACGACGTTGCCCGCCAAGCCATCCTGACCGATCCGGATTTCAACAGCGGCCATTATGCCCGCGAACACACCGTCCCACGCCGCGGCCTGCGCATCGCCCGCATGATGGGACACATCACTTATCTTGCTGAACAGGGTTTGGGCAAAAAATTCGGCCGCAAACTGAGAAGCGGCGGCTACGAATACGGCTACGGCGTTGAATTCGAAGTGGAATCCTATCTGCGCTACCAAGGCGACAAATTTGCGGGGCGGTTTGATGCCAACACTTATCTGTTGATGACCAAAGCGCTCGACTATTTCGACCCTGCCGCGGATTTCGGCGGCAGTCTCGAAAAAGCCGTGGCGGGCATACAGGCGAAACTGTTCGTCGCCAGCTTCAGCACCGACTGGCGTTTTTCTCCGGAGCGTTCCAAAGAACTGGTCAAAGCCCTGATTGCCGCCGGAAAACCCGTCCAGTATATCGAAGTCGAATCCCATCACGGCCACGATGCCTTTCTGATGGAAGACGAAGCCTACGTCAAAGCCGTGCGCGCCTATATGAACAATGTTTACAAGGATGTCCGTCCATGAACCTGCGCGAAGACCTACAACTTATCTACGACTGGATACCCGCAGGCAGCAGGGTACTCGATTTGGGCTGCGGCGACGGCGAACTTCTGGCCGCGTTGGTGGAGCACAAACATTGCAGCGGCTACGGCGTGGAAATCGATACCGACAGCGTGATTGCCGCCATGGCGCGCGGCGTGAACGTGATACAGGCCGACATCGCGCAAGGTTTGCAGGATTTCGGCGACAAAACGTTCGACGTGGTGGTGTTGAGCCAAACCATTCAGTCGATGCAGGACACGGAAATCATCCTGCGCTGCATGATGCGCGTGGGCAAAGAAGCCGTCGTCACCTTTCCCAACTTCGGCTACTGGCACAACCGCATGCAGATTCTGCTCAACGGCCGCATGCCCGTATCGGAGCGGATGCCCTACCATTGGTACAACACGCCCAACATCCATTTGTGCACGCTCAAGGATTTCGAGTTGCTGTGCGGCAAAAACAATATCCGCGTACTCGAACGCGCCGTGATGCAGGGCAATAAAAAAGTCGGCTTTCTGCCCAACCTGATGGGCAGCCTTGCGTTTTACCGCGTAGGGTAGGGTGTTTCAGACGGCCTGAATCCGTTTTGAGAATCCGAAACTGTATATGTAAGCAATACAAGCAAAACGCCGCAGGCAAAACCTGCGGCGTTTCATCATAGGGTGGCGAGCCGAACCCCCGGCACTGGCTCAACAGAGTGGGCTGCTGGCTTCCGCCCCTGACCCGTTGTTCCGCATCGCCATGCGGGGAGACCCGCCGTTGAAGTGCAGATTATAACGGCTTTTGCACCGGATACCAAGCCGTAAATCCGAAGGCCGTCTGAAAATGTTTTCAGACGGCCTGTGCACAGCGGAAAATCCTGTCGGCACTAAAAACCGTTTTTAAAATCCGTATAGCGGTTATCGCAAATTTCCTATTGAAAAACAAAAGAAATTAAACTACATTAACCCAAGCTGCCGAGCCGTTGCTGCTTCTTTTGCAACGGCATTTTCAGACGGCCCGATACAACCATAAATACCTGCTACCTACAAACGGAACACTGTCCATCATGACCGCAACCGCCCCCCCGCGCATCCGCGAAATTCCCTACAACTACACTTCCTACACCGACAAAGAAATCGTTTCCCGCATTTTGGGCGAAGCATCTTGGGCGGTGCTCGAATCCCTGCGCAGCCAACGCAAAACCGGGCGTTCGGCGCGGATGCTGTTTGAAGTGCTGGGCGACATTTGGGCGGTGGTGCGCAATCCTTATCTGGTGGACGACCTGCTCGAACACCCGAAACGGCGTGCGGAGCTGGTGGCGGCCATGCGCCACCGTTTGGCGGAAATCGACAAGCGCAGCGGCGACAATGCCGAAGTATTGGCGCTCATGAGGGCGGCGCAGGATGCCGTGATCCGTTTCGAGCGCAGTTTTGATGAAACTGCAGCCAAGCGCGCACAGATTTTGGCGCGGTTGTCTAAAATCACCAAAAAACACAACATCATGTTCGACGGTTTGGCGCGCGTTACCCACGTTACCGACGCCACTGACTGGCGCGTGGAATACCCGTTTGTGGTGGTCAATCCCGATACGGAGGCCGAAGTCGCACCGCTGGTGAAAGCCCTAATCGAACTGGATTTGACCATTATCCCGCGCGGTGGCGGCACGGGCTATACCGGCGGTGCGGTGCCGCTTGATGCCATGAGCGCGGTCATCAACACCGAAAAGCTCGACAAACACAACGGCGTGGAATATGTCGTCCTGCCGGGTTTGGAAGGTACGCATCCCGTCATCCATTGCGGTGCGGGTGTGGTAACGCGCCGTGTGGAAGAAACGGCGCATGCGGCAGGTGTGGTGTTTGCGGTTGACCCGACTTCGGCCGACGCTTCCTGCGTGGGCGGCAACGTGGCGATGAACGCGGGCGGTAAAAAAGCCGTGCTGTGGGGCACTGCGCTGGACAATCTGGCGTGGTGGAAAATGGTCAACCCGCAGGGCGAATGGCTGAAAATCGAACGCGTGCGCCACAATTTCGGCAAAATCCATGATGAAGAAACCGCCGTGTTCGATGTGCACACGCTGGATTCAGACGGCCTGAACATTGTCAAAACCGAACGCATGGAAATTCCCGGCCACAAATTCCGCAAAGTGGGTTTGGGCAAAGACGTTACCGATAAATTTTTGAGCGGCCTGCCCGGTGTGCAGAAAGAGGGTACCGACGGCATCATCACCAGCGTGGCGTTTGTTCTGCACCGTATGCCGAAGCACACGCGCACGGTGTGTTTGGAATTTTTCGGTACGGTGGCCAATGCCACACCGTCGATTGTGGAAATCCGCGACTATCTGCTCGGACACGGCAGCGTGAAACTGGCGGGCTTGCAACATCTCGACTGGCGTTATGTGCGCGCGGTCGGCTATGCCACCAAAGCGGCGGGCAAAGGCAGGCCGAAGATGGTGCTGATTTCCGACATCGTCAGCGACGACGAAGATGCGGTAAACGAGGCGGCGCAGCACATCGTGAAACTGGCTCGGGCGCGCGACGGCGAAGGCTTCATCGCCGTCAGCCCCGAAGCGCGTAAAACCTTCTGGCTCGACCGCAGCCGCACCGCCGCCATCGCCAAACATACCAACGCCTTCAAAATCAATGAAGACGTGGTGATTCCGCTGGAGCGGTTGGGTGAGTATTCAGACGGCATCGAGCGCATCAACATCGAGTTGTCGATTAAAAACAAACTCGCATTGTGCAACGCGCTGGTGCAGTATCTGCAAGGCAGCCTGCCTGTGGAGCAGATGGGTACGGACTTGCCAAAAAGCGAATTGCTGGGCGAACGCGCCGTTTTTGCGTTGAACCATGTGCAGAAGGTACAGGAACGCTGGCAATGGCTGTTGGACAATCTGGATGCGCCGCTTGCCGATTACAAAGCGCGTTACGGCGATGCCGTTGCTGCGGAAACGGAAGCGCGCGACGATGAGAGCAGTTTCATCGCATTCCGCGATTTCCGCCTGCGCGTGTCGGTCAAAGACGATGTGATGAAGCCTTTGGAAGAAGTGTTCAGCGGCCAGTCCGACACCCAAATCATGCAGGGTTTGGCGAAAATCCACGGCAAGGTGGTGCGCGGCCGTGTATTTGTCGCCCTGCACATGCACGCGGGCGACGGCAACGTCCACACCAACATCCCTGTCAATTCCGACGATTACGAAATGCTTCAGACGGCCCATAAAGCTGTGGAACGCATCATGAACATCGCCCGCAGTCTGAACGGCGTGATTTCTGGCGAACACGGCATCGGCATCACCAAAATGGAATTTCTGTCCGACGAAGAAATGCAGCCGTTTTGGGATTACAAAGCCAAAATCGACCCCGAAGGCCGTTTCAACCGCCACAAGCTGATGAAAGGCTCGGATTTGCGCAACGCCTATACGCCGTCGTTCGAGCTGCTCGGTGTGGAGTCGCTGATTATGGAGCAGTCGGATTTGGGCAAAATCGCCGAATCGGTCAAAGACTGTCTGCGTTGCGGCAAATGCAAACCCGTGTGCAGCACCCATGTGCCGCGCGCCAACCTGCTGTACAGTCCGCGTAACAAAATCCTCGGTGTCGGCCTGCTTACCGAAGCGTTTTTATACGAAGAGCAAACCCGCCGCGGCGTGTCGGTCAAGCATTTTGAAGAACTCAACAGCGTCGGCGACCATTGCACCGTCTGCCACCGCTGCGTCAAACCCTGTCCCGTCAAAATCGACTTCGGCGACGTTACCGTCGCCATCCGCAATTACCTGCGCAAATCGGGCAAACGCAAGTTCAATCCCGCCGTGGCCGCAGGCATGGCGCTGCTCAACGCCAAAGACCCGCGCACCATCAACATCTTGCGTAAAGGCGTCGCGGAAACCGGTTTCAAACTGCAAAACATCGGTTACAACCTCGGCAAAAAATTCCACATCGGCGCAGGCAAGCAGAAAGCCGCACCGAAAGCCACCACTCAAAAAGCACCGATAAAAGAACAGGTTGTCCACTTTATCAACCGTCCGTTGCCGCGTAATGTCCCCATCCGGACCGCGCGCGCGCTGTTGGGCATCGAAGACAACAAAACCATCCCCGTTATCCGCAAGCCCGAAGCCGAAGAAGCAGAAGCCGTATTCTATTTCCCCGGCTGCGGTTCCGAGCGCCTGTTCAGCCAGGTCGGATTGGCCACCCAAGCCATGCTTTACCATGTCGGCGTGCAAACCGTCTTGCCGCCCGGCTATCTCTGCTGCGGCTATCCGCAGGACGCGGGCGGCGACAAAGACAAAGCCGAAAAAATGGTTACCGAAAACCGCGTACTGTTTCACCGTGTTGCCAACACCTTGAATTATATGGACATCAAAACCGTGGTGGTCAGCTGTGGCACATGTTACGACTCGCTTGCGGGCTACCGTTTCGAAGACATTTTCCCCGGCTGCCGCATCATCGACATTCACGAATACCTGCTGGAAAAAGGCGTGAAACTCGACGGCATCGAAGGCGTGCAATACCTGTACCACGACCCCTGCCACACCCCGATAAAAACCATGAACCCCGTGAAAATGGCGGGCGAACTGCTGGGCAAAGACGTGGTGTTGAGCGACCGCTGCTGCGGCGAGAGCGGTATGTTCGCCGTCAAACGTCCCGACATCGCCACACAGGTCAAATTCCGCAAACAGGAAGAAATCGAGAAAAACCTCAAACAGCTGCCGCAAGACGGTTCGCAGGTCAAACTGCTGACTTCCTGCCCCGCCTGCCTGCAAGGTTTGAGCCGCTATCAGGACGACAACAATCTGCAAGCCGACTACATCGTGATTGAAATGGCCAAAGCCATATTGGGCGAAAACTGGCAGAACGACTTTGTGGAAAAAGCCACCAACGGCGGGATTGAGAAAGTGTTGTTGTAGGGCAGGGGGTTGATTTGCTTTAACTTTCCTTGCTGTTGCTTGCCGGAGATAAAGATGCCGTCTGAAAACACTTTTTCAGACGGCATCTTTCATGACAGGCCGTTTATGCCGGCCGTTTTCCGTTTCCGTGTTACGGGTTTTGGCGGGTATCAAAAACGGAGTTCCGCCCGTGTGCGGGTGAACGGTGCCAGTGCCATTGGCAGATGCTTCGGGCTGCCCAAAACAAAGTCCCGACACACAAAATTCCAATAAAACGGTAAAACGCAAAAAAGGCCGTCTGAAAATGTTTCAGACGGCCTTCGGTCAATTGGATAACGCTTAAGCGTTGCCTTCTTGGGACTGTTGGTACATTGCCTCGAAGTTAATCGGAGCGAGCAGTACAGGCGGGAAACCGGCGCGGGTAATGGTGCTGGAAATCGCTTCGCGGGCGTAGGGGAACAGGATGTTCGGGCAGGCGACGCCGAGCAGCAGTTGCACGTCTTCTTCGGGAATGTTTTCCAAACGGAAAATACCGCTTTGGGTCACTTCGTTCAGGAACATGGTGCGGTCGCCGTCGAGTTTGGCGGTTACCGTTACGGTTACGTCCACGTCGAACACGCCGTCTTCCAGCTTGGTGCTGGAAGTGGAAACGCGCATATCGACTTCGGGTTCGCCGCTGTCAAGAAAGATTTGCGGGGCGTTGGGAACTTCCAGCGACAGGTCTTTGACATACAGGCGTTCGATGCTGAATACGGGTTGTTGCTCTTCGCTCATTTGGTATTTCCTATGGTTGGGGGTTTAACAAGTCGTTCAGACGGCCTTGCTGCTGCAAGGCGTATAAATCGGTAAAGCCGCCGACATGGGTGTCGCCGATGAAGATCTGCGGAATGCTGCGCTGTCCGCTCAACTGCTGCATTTCGGCGAAATCGGCGGGGTTTTTGTCGACGCGGATTTCTTTGATTTCGGCCACGCCGGCCGCAGAAAGCAGGCGTTTGGCCATGGTGCAGTACGGGCAGAACGCACCGGTATACATGGTTACGGGTTGCATGGTGTGTGCCGTCTGAAAACGGATGGTTGGTTCGGTATGACACTATAGGGGTTGGCAGCGGTTTTTACAAGGGCTGAACGTTTTATTATCTTTTCTTCGGATGCGGATTTTATTCTTTTCGCGTATGATGGCAGGCCGTCTGAAAGACTTTTGCAATCTGCGCGGCAGGCCGTGCCGATTGCAAAGGTTTTTTCGAATTTCAGGATTGAACATTATGCTAACAGGCATCCCATTGCCCAAAGATACGGTCAGGCCGTCTGAAACTGTATTGGTCAACATCACGCCGCAGGAAACGCGGGTTGCGGTATTGGAAGAAAACAATATCTGCGAGCTTCATATCGAGCGCAACAGCGGCCACAGTTTGGTCGGCAATATTTATTTGGGCGTCGTGCGGCGCGTCTTGCCCGGAATGCAGAGCGCGTTTATCGACATCGGTTTGGAGCGCGCGGCCTTCCTGCACATCGTCGATTTGCTGGAGCAACGCCGCAACCCCGACGAAACGCAGCGTATCGAACATATGCTGTTCGAAGGGCAGTCCGTGCTTGTACAGGTCATCAAAGACCCGATTAACACCAAAGGCGCGCGGCTGTCCACACAAATCTCTTTGGCGGGCAGGTTTCTCGTCCACCTGCCGCAAGAAGACCACATCGGCATTTCCCAACGCATCGAAGACGAAGAAGAACGCCAAAATCTGCGCAGCCGTCTGCAAAACCTGCTGCCCGAAGGGGCAGGGCAGGGCTACATCATCCGTACCAATGCCGAAACCGCTACCGACGAACAACTGGCCGCCGATATAAACTACCTGACCAAAGTGTGGGAAAACATTCAGCACCAATCCAAAACCCTGCCGCCCGAAACCTTGCTTTATCAAGATTTATCCCTCAGCCTGCGCGTATTGCGGGATATGTTCAGCGAAGATACGCAGCGCATATTCGTCGATTCCGGCGAAAACCACCGCCGCATGCAGGAATTCGCCGCACAATATGTTCAAGGTGCCGCCGACAAAATCGAACTGTTCAAAGGAGACCGGCCGCTGTTCGAAACCCATAACATAGAACAGGAAATCAGCCGCGCACTCCAGCCCCGCGTCAATCTCAATTTCGGCAGCTACCTGATTATCGAATCCACCGAAGCAATGACCACGATTGACGTGAACACCGGCGGCTTCGTCGGCGCACGCAACTTCGACGAAACCATCTTCCGCACCAATCTCGAAGCCTGCCATACCATTGCCCGCGAACTGCGTTTGCGGAATCTCGGCGGCATCATCATCATCGACTTCATCGACATGACGCAGGCAAACCACCGCGAAGCCGTATTGCAGGAATTGGCCAAAGCACTGAGTTTCGACCGTACCCGCGTTACGCTCAATGGTTTTACCAGCCTGGGCTTGATAGAGCTGACCCGAAAACGCACCCGCGAAAACCTCAGCCAAGTATTATGCGAACCCTGTCCCAGCTGCCAAGGCAGAGGCCGTCTGAAAACCCCGCAAACCGTCTGCTACGAAATCCAACGCGAAATCATCCGCGAAGCCCGCCGTTACGATGCCCAAAGTTTCCGAATCCTTGCCGCACCAAGCGTAATCGATATGTTTCTCGACGAAGAATCCCAATCGCTCGCCATGCTTATCGATTTTATCGGCAAACCGATTTCATTAGCGGTAGAAACGGAATATACGCAGGAACAATATGATATTGTTTTGTTGTGATTATTGGATTTTTCTAGTTATTACTAATTGATTTATATAAAATTGTAATTGAGATGTTGCCTGCTGTATTGAAAAGGCATTCTGAATTTTTGGTAAATACCCATAAAATAAATCTAAGTAGGAAAGATATGAAGAATTTTATTTTAATGTTTGTTTGGTGTATTTGCTTGACTTTATTTCCAACCAGTAAAGCAGTTGCCAATTGTACTGTAGATGAAAAGGCAGTTTTTGCAGAAAGTTGTATAAATCCTCCAACCCCAATCCCCCAAGGGCAGAAACAGCTTGAGAATAAACCTGTTGCCATACCGACATCGATTGGCCAAGCTGTCCGGACACAAAAACCTAATGAAGTCCACTCAAATACAGATGTTTTCGGAGTGCCTGCTACAGCCAATAATAGCGGTAACACTCCGCAGAAAGCACCCGTCGTAAATAAGATTAGTGTATCTCCAACACCAAAGAAACCGAAAAACCGTAAATCTCTGCCTGTAACGGTCTTAACTGCTGCCGAAAGCATCAAGCCCAAAGTCAAGCTTACGCCGCAGCAAGCTTTACAGAATGAAATTAAGAACGAACAAGCAGCTTTGCTGAAAACGCAAGCCCAGCTTAATCTTGCACGCAAAAATAAATTAACAGATAAGGTTATCCGCCTTGAAAAAATACTCAAAGACAGACAAGCAAACCTTCGTGCATTCCAAAAAGAAATAAGGTAGGGTTCTCTATAAAAAATTCTGCAACTCCTGCCCATTTTTAATGTAGGGTAAAGAGTTGCAGAATATTACAATTCGCCTAAGTGGGATTAAAATCAATACCCGTGATATAGCGTGCGCCCGCATGAGCCTTGATATGTACGATTATATCAATCGTCTGTTTTAACAAAGTCTTAATCACACCGAATTCCAAGCCGCTTCCTTCCGGAGAAGCCTTAATCATCAGAGCCAACTGATCCCAAGTTTGTTCAGTACTGCCGGCATGGCAACTTGTAATCGATCCCGGGTGTCCCGACGCACAATTCCTGATAAAGTAAAAAGATTCATCCCCACGTAGCTCGGCAAGAATGATCCTATCCGGTTTCATACGCAGGCAGGATTCCATACAGCTTTTTGCCGAAATATTGGCACTTCCCTGCCCACCTTTAGAATAGAGCAGATGAACCACATTTTGATGCGGAATGAAAAGTTCCCGCGCATCTTCAATACTGATTAACCGCTCATGCAGAGGAATATGGTTTACCAATGCTTTCATAAACGTTGTTTTACCGCTGCCGGTAGCACCCGATACCACAATATTCTTTTTATATTCAACAGCTTTCTTGAAAAACAGCTCATATTCCCTGTTTTTTTTCAGTTCAAGCAACTCTTTGTCGTGGTCTGATAAATCTCCTTTTAAATCAACAATCTGGTTAAAAAAACCATCTTCGTGATACTGAGTGAGACTTTTCGTATGCTTGGATGGCAGCCTGATGGTGATAGAGACCTTGCCCGCATCACAGGCAGGAGGAATAACAAATTGGGCACGTTGCCCCGTAGGAAACGTCAAAGAAACCATCGGTTCCGTTTCAGTAATACGCTGTCCCGTATTGCTCTCATTTACCACAGCGGTACAAAACTGCCGCGCCCTGTCGAATGTCAGCGTATCTACCTGAATCTGCTGCCAACCTTGGGAAGTTTCTAAAAACACTTCTTCAGGACGGTTAATACAGATTTCCGTCACATCAGGATTATTCAGAAAAGACCCGATTCCCAAAATTTCATATTGGTAGTTCAAAAAATCAACAGAAATATGGGCATTCATTTCATCCATAATCACAACCTTCCAAACAAATAAACAAAAAATACTTTCCAGCACCGATGCCGTCTGAAAACCAAATTTTTCAGACGGCATCGGTTATTTCATTTTGACAAATGCAAGACATGGCTGACAAATTGGCATATGTCAATTTGGCCATAGAAACATAACCGGTAACAACGAAAAGTTTTGCATCATAACCTGTAGCGCAAGGTAGATTCAAGATAATCAGGCAATATATCCGTCATTCCTACGCAAGCGTGAATTCAAAATAGAGCGGAAGCAAATGATTGATTGAAGGAATACCGACAGTCAAACACTTAGATTTTTTTCCTGCGCGGTAATGACAAAAAACGATAGATATTTCACAGCACAACTACACAAATAAATCAGGCCGTCTGAAAAATGCATTTCAGACGGCATCACTTCCTTCTAGCAGTATTGCTTACAGTTTTATGTAAGATGGTTAGTTGTACATTCCGTCGGGAATTGAACAACCTTCAGGCATAATGATTTTACAGCTAGTTGCTCCAGCTGCCTTACATTGATTTATAGCTATCTTCTCAGCCAAACCGGGCTTTTCTGCTGCTTTATATAGAGACCAGCGTTTATCATTCTTTCCACTGGCAACAGCAATACATCCGTTTCTAACTACGCCTAGAGATTGGCATGAAGAATTCTGGCCACTCCTTTTACATTGTTTGATGGCTGCGCGTTTAGCTTCAATTTCTGAATTCATATTCAATACACCGCTAACAACACCTGTTTTTTTATTTAGTGCAATTGCTCCGTATTTGGAAGCCCTATGTACGATGGTAGTTTCGATGATTTTTTTTGTGGGCGTTGCGGTACTTCCCGATTGCGGCGGAGCTATATTGTACTGTACCAACTGTCCGTTATTGCCTTGGAACCGACAGATTCCGCTTGCGGGATCAAATTGACCGGGACAGCCGTTTCCATAGGCATTCAGGCTGAGGCAGCCCAGTAAAATAAACAGAAACTTCTTCATTATTTAGTCTCCTTGTTTTCGGGTTTCGGCGTTGTGGATTGTGGGGTTCTGGCCTTTAATCCCCTGTGTTGTGCCAAAACCTTAAGATGCCGTCTGAAAAATGTATTTCAGACGGCATCACTTCTTTCTAGCAGCATTGTATATAGTTTTACGCAAGCTGGTTAGTTGTACATCCCCTCGGGAACGGAACAGCCTTCGGGGACAATGATTCGACATCCTGAAACACCCGCAGCTTTACAGCGGCTCATAGCCACTGATTCAGCCTGTCCTGGTTTTTCTGCTGCTTTATAAATTATAAATTTGCCTCTCAATTTACCGCTTGCGGCAGCAATACATCCGTTTCTGACCCAAGTGATTACTTTGCAGTCTTTATTTTTTCCGCCTTGTGAACATTGGCGAATAGCTGCTTTTTTGGCTTCAGCCAAAGAGTTTGCGTTCAGAGCCCCACTTATGGATCCAGTTTTTCTGTCATTAGCCAAAGCGCCGTATTTGGAAGCCCTATGTACGATGGTAGTTTCGATGATTTTTTTGGTGGATGCGCTTCCGTGGTTACAATTGGGATTGTAACCGTAATTACATAAAGCGGGGTGCTGTTGCAATGGGCCTTGGGTAGGGTGGACGGCGTGGACATTTAGGCTGAGAGAACCTAATAAAATAAACAACAGTTTTTTCTCGGACGGCATTTTTATCATCAGAACAATCAGGGAATTGAACAGCCTTCAGGAATGGCTATTTCACAGTTGGAAGCTCCCGAAGCTTTACATTGTTTCATAACAGTTGACTCAACTTGTCCCCGACCCCGAGCAGCATAGAATTTTTTCCATTTGGAACCAAGTTTTCCCTGTGCTCCCGCAATACAGCCATTTCGAACCCAAGTAACAATTTTACATGGTGCATTACTTCCTCCTTTTTCACAAGTACGGAGAGCATTTCTAATTGCTTCTGCTTTCGAGTTAGCATTTAAAGAACCACCAGTTATACCAGTTTTCCTATTAACGGCCAAAGCCCCATATTTTGATGGAACATTTACAGTAGTATGTATGATCATTGTTTCATTATTGGTGGAACCATTCCTTTGGTTACAATTGGGATTGTAACCGTAATTACATAAAGCGGGGTGCTGTTGCAATGGACCTTGGGTAGGGTGGACGGCGTGGACATTCAGGCTGAGACAACCTAATAAAATCAACAATAATTTTTTCATTATTTCGTCTCCTTGTTTTCGGGTTTCGGTGTTGTGGGGTTCTGGCCTCTAATCCCCTGTGTTGTGTCAGAAAACCTTAAAGATGCCGTCTGAAAAATGTATTTCAGACGGCATCACTTCTTTCGAGCGGCATTATGTACGGTTTTACGAGTTAGTTACTTGTACATTCCGTCGGGAATAGAGCAGGCTTCAGGTACATG